>NZ_JBFUGJ010000308.1:0-6983 GCF_056402975.1 Mesorhizobium sp. P3_A9
CCATATAGCATTGCGCACACGTTCAGATTGGGGCTTTCTGCTCATCGATCTCGATCCAGGCGGGCGCGTGATCGCTTGGTTTCTCCCATCCGCGTGTCTCCACATCAACGCCGGCACTGCACAAATGGGGAGAGAGGGAAGGGCTCACCAGGAGATGGTCCATTCGAAGTCCTGAACTCCGGTCGTATCCGCCTCGATAGGAGAAGTTCCAGTAGGTATAGATGGCGCTCTCTGGATGAGTGTGACGAACGGCATCGATCCATCCTTCAGCAAGCATCCGACTGTAGGCGTCCCTGCTTTCGGGGAAGTACACCGCGTCGCCGATCCATCGCCTCGGCAGGACCGCATCGAGTGCGGTCGGAACCACATTGTAATCGCCGCAGAGCACGGTTGGCCTGCCGGCTTCAAGCAAAGACTGACCGTAGCTGACAAGCCTTTCAAACCAGCCGAGCTTATAATCGAACTTGGGACCTGGCGCTGGATTGCCATTAGGCAGGTAGAGACAGCCGATCACAAGTCCATTTACGTCGGCCTCGATGTAGCGGCTGTGCGTATCGTCGGGATCGCCAGGCAAACCGCGTCGGCGTTCTACGGGATCCGTCCCGCGGGCAAGGATTGCAACGCCGTTATAGGACTTCTGGCCGTGCCAGATAGCGCCGTATCCAGCGTTGCTGATCGCATCCAACGGAAACTTTTCGTCAGATGTTTTGAGTTCCTGAAGGCAAACGATGTCGCACTTGGCTTCATCCAGCCATCTGAGTAGTACTGGCAGCCGACCGTTGACGCCGTTTACATTGAAAGTTGCAATACGGGTCATGCGGACCTCTTATTGCCCTGTTGCGTTCTGGATGGCGCGTTAATGATAAAGGCTGACAGCAAAAGGCAGACGCCGTTGGTTATGATTATGGGCCATTCCAGCTTCATCATGCCAAAAGCCAACCACAGGGCAAAACCCAAAACCGTGATTCCATACATCGGTGCGGAGATCCCGCCTGTGTCTCGGGTTTTGATGATCTTCCAAGCCTGCGGTGTAAAGCTGGTCATGGAGCAGACAGTTGCGAGGTAACCTATAAGCGTGACCGCGTTCATGCGTGCCGCCCTAATGAAGCTGGGTCTTCGGACATCCGTGCCAGCTGTGGCGCAAGCAGGCTACCGAGCTTCCCGCCTGGTGCAGACCATTCCGGGACTGCGGTCCGGTTACTTTTCCGCCTGTTCAATAACGTGAAACACGCTGGTTTTTCCCCCCGCAGCAGGTCTCACCCTAATCCACGGTTTTCCGGTTGTTTTCCCGGGCATCATTTGCTTAGGGATGGTCTTTACCACCGCATGCACATGGCTTTGAGCGGCGACTGAAAGGCTTCGCACGACCTTTTTTCCGTTCATCAATTCGACCCGAAAGCTTTCCATCAACTTGCCCCCCGCCCCGAGAGTGTAGCGAAAGTCCCAATAGAAAAAATTAACAAAAGGAAGGCCGCGAGGCGAGGATCCCTCACAAAGCCAATTTCGGGATCGCGATGCCAGACACGCGCCGCAACCAGCCGCTTGGGTTGCCAGAACAGGGACTGGCCAGTTCAAACACCTACCTCRGGCTCGGCCTCTCAGCGCCTGTGCTTCCCTTTCCAGTGTCTCACGGCTGTTGCCGTGCTTTGCAATGAGTTCCCTCACTTGCTGAGGGGTGATGCCTGTCTTGCTGGCGAAATATTCGACCTCGTAGTCCTCGTCAGCCGATACACGATCGCGGTCGCGAAAGTCTCGTTTGCTCTTATCATCAGTCATTTCGTTCCTCCACACAAAGCGATCGACCGAAACGTCATTCGAGACGATTTGTTTCAACTGATCTCATTGGTGGGCTGGCAAATTTTCTGACGTTGACTTGCATCCCGAATTCGTGAGGCCGGTATGGTATGAAATTCGCCGGGTCCTTGGGGCCACCATTTGTCGAGACGTGGAAGTGCGACGTACATCTGCAAAACCTCGTCGAGCCTGACAGACATATCCAGACGCTACAACGGGGCGAGGCGAAGGCGATTTTCCATCTTATCGACGGGGTTGGACTGACGCGGTTGCAACACGTTAAATCTCGTCAATCTTCGGGTTCAATGCTTCAGCTTCCCGCTTGAGTTGGGCCAGTCGTCGCCGTCCTTTTGAAGAAGCCTGCGTGCCTGGCTCGGTGTTATCGATCCGACCTGTATAGGATGGTCGATCTCAAACTCTTGGCATTACGACACGACTTGAATCGTTCGACTTGTTTATGCTCATTGAATTGAACCCGCCCAGCCACCGAACAGCAACGAACGTTAAGAAGCGCGGTTTCGATTGTCTGGGCGCCTGTCTTCAAAATCTGCCGAGATGGCCCGGCGGCGTGTTTGCAGCCGCTTTCGGCGCGTAAATTCCCGCTCCTGCTGATGAGCGGTCTGAGAGGAGCAAGGCGGCCTTGGCCGCCTTGCGAGTGTCGCATCAAAGATCGCGTCCACGTCTATCCCGCTGTAGGTCTTCTGCGCTGTAGTCGTCGGCGTCCGGGTCGAAACCGGTCCAGCCGCCAGCCTCGTATTCATTGCGTCTGCCAGCGACGTCGACCGAATTATATTGCTTGAGGATTTGTTCGGCATTCGGCGCAAGATTATCGTCGACCTTGGCCGTGACCATTGTCCCACCGCGACGAACGCCTTCGGCATAGACATGGGCGTCGTTTTCAGGGACGCCAGCGTTTGTCATGGCGCCGATGATGCCCCCGGCTGCACCACCGACCACAGCTCCGCCAACAGCGCCGACAGCAGTGGCCGCCAGCCACCCGGCTGCAACCACAGGTCCCACCCCAGGAATGGCCATCAGGCCGAGGCCTGTTGCCAGGCCGCCGGCGCCGCCAATGACGGCGCCCACGCCAGCGCCTGTGGCCGCATCCTCGCTGGCTTCGGTCTCCTCGTCCTTGTGCCAGCCGGCCGCATTGTTGGCCACAATGCTGATGTCATCGCGCGGGACGCCGGTGGCCACGAGTTCGCCTACGGCATCATTGGCATCGTCATAATTGTCGAACAGTCCGGTTACGGTTTTCATCTGAATCTCCTCGCTTTCTGATCACTTGGTGCCGGCAACAACGTTGCCTTGGTAATCGAGCGCGATCGGCGTCGACTTGCCGTCCTTGCTCGCCGTTCCGCGCCAGATGCCGTTGTCATCCTTTGTCAGGCCAGAGACGTCGGCATAACCAGCCTTTTCGATCGCGCTCTTGGCCTGGGCTTCGGTAAAACTGTTGGCGCCGGGAACTGGAGCTGCCGGATTGCTGGCGCCGCTGGTGACAGCCGGTGTGCTGCCGTCAGAAGCAGGCGCCGTGGTTGCAACCTTCTGAATCATGTCCTGATGCATCTTGAGTGTGGGCAGCGTGTCAGCCGCAAAGGATTTAAGGGCGGCGTTGTCGCCGTCCTTGGCGTAAGCCTCGAACAGGCCGACCGCGTCGGCATGAGCCGCTTTCTGCATTTCCGCATACGATGCGTCTACTGGCGCCGTACCCGCCTGCAGCTTGTCGACATCGCTCTTGTGTGCAGCATCGAGGTCGGCAGGCACCTTCAGCTTCTGTTCACCGGCGATGCTCTCAAGCTTAGCATTGGCGGCGCCATGATCGGAGATCATCTTCTGGGCAAAGTCTTTGAGCCCTTGGTCCTGCAGCTTGTCTTGGGCGGCCTTGCTTGACTGGACTTCGAACATTCCGCCGATCGTGGCCTTGGTGACGAACTCCTGGGCGGTCTCGACAGCGAGCGCTGGCCAAGCAAATATCATCGACGTTGCCAGCGATAGCGACGCCAGGCGAAGACTGTTTCTCATGATGTTATTCCTCAGTTGAGAGTGATGAACCCAAACCTGCTTGCGGCGGGTTTGTTCCCAGACGATGCGAACGCGATCACATGATTTGGCGCTGTCGGCGTTCACACGCACTGGAGCAGGCGACATCAATTCGGCGCCCGAATTGACGAGGAAGAACCCGATGGTCGCGATGGAGCGTATGAGGCCTTCTCGGTGTCGAATCAGCCCCCTCACAGGCTGACTTGGGGACTGGTCGCGTCTGTAGCGGACGCTTTCACCGGTTGCGGTGTGGATATTCGAACCGAGTGAAGGATGGCGCTGGATCAGGAACATTTTGTCGAGCGGCAGGTTAGCGAAGGCACAACCGACGGAGAATGACGATGAAGGCGCTCACCTGGCACGGCAAAAGTGACATACGTTGCGAGCAGGTGGATGACCCGATCATTGAGGACGACCGCGATATTATCATCAAGGTTACGGCGTGTGCGATCTGCGGGTCAGACCTTCATCTGATGGGAGGATTTGTCCCAGAAATGCACGCCCATGACGTGCTTGGGCACGAGACAATGGGCGAGGTCGTTGAAGTCGGGAAGGGTCACTCCAAGTTCAGGATGGGCGAGCGCGTCGTGGTGCCGTTCACGATCGCCTGTGGCGAGTGCCGGATGTGCAAGTGGCAGCTGTTTTCGCTCTGCGAGAGGTCGAATCCAGCCGGCGCCAAGCAAGCCGAGCAGATGGGGTATCCAACTGCTGGGCTGTTCGGTTATTCGCACATGTATGGCGGCTTCGCGGGTGGCCAGGCAGAATTCTTGCGCGTACCCTATGCCGACGTTGGCCCTATCAAGGTGCCAGATGGCCTGACAGACGAGCAGGTACTGTTTCTCTCCGATATTTTTCCCACCGGGTATCAGGCGGCGGAAAACTGCAACATTCAACCCGGTGATACAGTGCTGGTCTTCGGCTGCGGGCCAGTTGGCCAGTTCGCAATCAAGTCAGCCTTTCTCCTAGGCGCGGGCCGGGTCATCGCGCTGGACATCGTCCCCGAACGGCTGGCGCTTGCGCAAGCGTCGGGAGCGGAAACGCTGAGATATGACGACGAAGATCTGCAAAAGCAGATCCTAGGTATGACGGGCGGTAAAGGGCCGGATTCTGTCATCGAAGCGGTCGGCATGGAGAGCCACGGCCCCGGTGGCGTCATGGAGACCTTGCAAACGGACCTTACGGCGATGGAGAGGCCTTATGCGCTGCAACAGGCGCTGATGGCCTGCCGACCGGGCGGCACTGTCTCGTTGCCGGGGGTGTTCGTTGGAAGCGTTACTGTGCCCATGGGAATGTTCGTCGGCAAAGGGCTGACAATGAAAACGGGCCAAACACATGTCCAGCGCTATTTGGAGCCGTTGATGAAGCTCATTGAGGACGGAAAAATCGACCCGTCCTTTCTGATTACCCACCGTATTGGGCTCGAAGAAGGACCGGAGGCTTACAAGACCTTCCGCGACAAGAAGGATGGCTGCATCAAGGTCGTCATCAAACCGTAGGCTCAATCACCCGCCCGGCAATCGCCTTCATCGATGGAAACTTACTTTGATTGCGCAACGTTGAGGGCTGCGGCGGGGAATTCCATCTTGCATGGGTGCGAACCGCCCGAGGTGAAGCTTCCTGCCATGTTACGACATGCAGAAACTTTGTGTGTTCCTTTGCGCAGTAGACCGAACCGAACTGATGCCACGCCAGCTGATGTCAACCTTTGCGGCTTTGTCGCGTTCCGAGGCCGACGCAACTATTGGGCGGGAGATGACTTCTGCTGCGCGGCGACTGTTTTTCTAACCAGACTCTCAGCGGAACAAAGGGTTTCTCCTCGCGTTGCGGCAAGGTCAACGAGGATATGGAGGCTTCACGGTGAATGATCGTGCATTACTTCGGGATCCGCGTCAGGAGTATCCGGCGCCGCCTTTTCCAAAACAGCCGCAGCCCACTCCTGGCCTTGCCGGAAATATGGATCCGGTGCCGGATCACGGCGAGGAAAGCTATCGGGGCTCTGGTAAGCTAGCTGGGCGCAAGGCGCTCGTGACAGGGGGCGATTCCGGGATAGGGAGGGCCGTCGCTATAGCCTTTGCGCGGGAAGGAGCGGATGTAGCCATTTCTTACCTCGCGGAAGAGGAGGCGGATGCCAAGGAGGTCATCGACCTTATCGAAGCCGCGGGCAGCAAGGCGCTGGCGCTGCCTGGCGACATCAAAGACGAGGCTTGGTGTCGGGGTTTGGTAGACAAAGCTGTCTCCGCCCTCGGTGGCCTCGATCTGCTTGTGATCAATGCCGGGAGGCAGCAATATCGCGAGAGCATTGATGAGTTGACGACAGACGACTTCGACAAGACTATGAAAACGAATCTGTACGCTCTTCATTGGATCGCTCAAGCAGCCGCGCCGCATCTCCCTGCCGGCGCCTCCATCATCACCACGGCATCGATCCAGGCCTACGAGCCTTCGGCGATCCTGCTCGACTATGCCACCACCAAAGCCGGCATTGTCGCTTATACCAAGGCGCTCGCCAAGCAATTGATCAAGCGGGGCATTCGGGCCAATGTCGTGGCTCCCGGGCCGGTCTGGACAGTGCTGCAGCCAAGCGGCGGTCAGCCAGATGAAAAGGTCAAGCATTTCGGTGAGGACAGCGATTTCGGCCGCCCTGGACAGCCGGTCGAGCTAGCGCCCGTCTATGTGCTGCTGGCCTCGCGGGAAGCCAGTTTCATAAATGGCGAAGTTTATGGCGTCACTGGCGGCAAGGGTGTCGCGTGACCCTATATTTGCGTGATTCCATATAGAGACATTGAGCTTTAAGGACGCCATGGGGCGCATTGCATACAAAGTTGCTGTCGCCATTCTCCTGCCTGCAGCGGCTGCTGCGATCGCCGCGTTCTTGGTGACCTCGGCTCACCCGCCGTTCTCGCCAGACGATCCGCGATTCGAAGTGAAAGGGGATGTGGGCCGCGGCAAGCTGGTCTTCGCGGCGGGGGACTGCGCCTCCTGCCACGCTACCCCCGGACAGTCAGATCGACTACAACTGGGAGGTGGCATGGCGCTTGGGTCGCCGTTCGGCACTTTCAGGCCGCCCAACATTTCCCCTGATCCTGTTGACGGTATCGGCAGATGGCGCGCCGCCGATCTGGMAAATGCGCTGATCGGTGGAGTGTCTC
>NZ_JBFUGJ010000309.1:0-6969 GCF_056402975.1 Mesorhizobium sp. P3_A9
ATAGAGGACAGGCTCCACGATCCATTCGATTTAGAATAGATCAGAACCTGATCTTGGCACTTACCCCGCCGGCAACACCCGCAGCGTCTGCTCATCAAACAACGGTTCGTCCTGCCCGACACGAACGAACAGCACCTTCCGTCCCTCACCCGCCGGCACCTCGAAGTACTGGATGCCGTCAGGCATTTCGCCCCAGTCGCCGCAAGGTGGTTCGGGAACCTCATCGGGGTTGGCGAGCGCTTTCAGCTCTTTCGCGTAGGCGGCGTCGGGGCTGAATGTGTAGCGCTTGACGCCGGCGGGCACGGTACCCTCGGTGTAAGGCGCCAGCGCGCAGCGGGCACTGACGGCCTTGTCTGTCTTTTCCAGGAACAGGCGCAGCAAGGCAGCCTCGGCGGTTTCGCCTGGTTTGACGTCGAACACCTCGACCAGAGGATCGGCGTCACCGCCATCGCTGTATTTGATGGCGAGTGCGTTGCCGGTGAATTCGAAATGGATCTGGCGGAAGCCGAAATCGCAGCGCTGCGCCCAGGCGGCAAGGCCGATCGTCTTGTCGGACAGTTTTTCCCAGACGCATTTGTCGATCGGCGGGCGCGAGGGCGCCGGTTCGTCGGCCACAGCGGATATCGTCGCGGATGCAAAAAGGGCGCAGGCGCAGGTGATCGATCTCATGGCGCTAGTCATCGCTGCATCCTGTCAAGGTGAAGGCATCCCAGGCCGAGCCATCCGGATTGGCGTTGGCGAAATCGGCCCATTCGGTGAAAGCCACGCCGAAATCAGGCAGGAGCAGCCCTTTCGGCGCCGGTGTCGCTTCGCGCGAATTCAACTGCTCGGCGCCGCCGCCGGTCAAGGCGTAGACTTGGCCGTCCCATATCCGGCACAGCCCGCTGCCGTCTTGCAGCCCCGCTTCGCGGTCGTCGTCGGTACAGGTGTGGCGGATGGTGCCGAGCGGGAAAGAATTCCTGCCGTTGGTCCAGGTGATGTCGGCCGGCAGGTTTTTGTCGGTGTTGGGCACGGTCAATGAAAACACCTGCGCCGTCAGCGCTGCCGGCTCGTTGTCGATCGGCCGGAATTGCAAAACCGCGCCCGAGCGCGGCTCGCGGTAGGCGGCGTGACTCAGCAGACATTCCTTGGCGCTCGCCGCCTGCATCGGGCCGAGCAAACCCAGGACAACAAAGGTCAGTTTGCGGATGATCACCAGATATCTCCGGGAAAGCGTTGTGGAAGCCAAAAGCCTGTCCTCAGACCAATCCGACCAGCCAGGCAGCGGCGCCGAGAAAGCCTGCCGAACAGACCCACAGCACCCAGAGTCCCCTTACCCGGCATTCGAGCACGGCCGAGGCGGGGTTGGCGGGGTCGTAGTGGACGTCGACGTTGCCGCCCTCGGCATAGCTTCGTGCCTGACCGCTGACGAGGCCGGGCAACGTGGCCGTGACCGTGGCGCCGAAGGTGACACGGTCTGAACTGTATTGTTGGCCGGCGACGCCGTAGCTGTAGACGATGCGGGATTTAAAGACGGTGCGCCAGCGTCGATAGCCGCTATAATTTCGCAACGCCTGCAGACCTGAGGACTCGATGCGACCGGCGGCGACCGGCCATTTTGCCGCTTGCGCGGCGAGCGATCTCTGGGCGAAGCCCATGCGCAGGATCATCAGGCCCATGAACATCAGCAGTGCAGCGGCTCCAAGGTTCTGCGGCTTGCGCAGATGCGGCCGGATCGCCTCGAGCAGACCGCCGACGGAAAACACCAGCACCAGCGCGCCGACCACCAACCCCGCCGAGAGCTGGAACATGAACTTGAAAGCGCCGTCCGGCATGGTGCGCTCGATCACGGCCTTGCTCGGATCAGCCGGATTGTAGAAGACGGTCACCTCGGCGCCGCGGGGAAACTGCGCAAGCGTCTCAGCGACTTCGAAATTCCCCAAATTCTCCTTCACGCTGTAGCGCGAGCTTTGAAACTTCTTGGCGCCCACCTTGTATTCGAAGGTGATCGCCGGAAAATTGCGCATCTCGGTGGTATCGCTGCTGTCCGAGCCGACGCCCGAGCTTCTGACCTCACGCGCCTCGACGCGCGACGAGATGATCTTTCCCGGCGTCGGCAGCCAGCGGCTGAGCGCCCGCACCTCTCGCCATTTCAAAATGGTGATGAGCGACAGGCAGCCCGCGACCACGCAGACAAAGCCGACAAGCAGAATTTTGAGTTCCACCCTGATCCCCCCGGAGTGCAGGAACCGGCACTAGACAGCACCGCGGCGGCAATGTCTCGCTTATTCGCAAAGTCGGGAGGGGACCGGCCCGGCAAGCATCAGTGGCCGCCGCCTAATCATCGATCGCCATGACGCGAACATACCCCTCCAGCAGGAGCGCGCGATCCCGGATGACATTGGTGGCGTCGGCTGCCTGCATGGGCACGTACATCGTGCCTTGCCTTGTTTCATAGAGCGCGTCGCGCGCCTTCGCCTCGGCGTCGCGGAAGGCGAGCCAGGCGCGCTGCGACAGGCGCAGTTGCTGCGCAGCCTCGCGGGGCAATTCGTGCATCAGCGTCGCATAGGCGGCATTCATGCGGTGATCATAGTCACCGGTTGCCGCGGCCTCGCATTCGGTTTGGCCAGATGTAGAGCCATTGGCCGGGTCGTTCAGGCAGCGGTCGAGTGTGTCGGCAGTCGGGTCCTTCAGACCCGAGGCCATCAGCTTCGCGGGCAGCGCTGTCAACAGGCAGGCCAACGCTCCGCAGATGAGCCAAGACGTCCCTGTCAGCTTGTTTCGCATTTCGCCCCTCGAAGATGGCCGTAAGCATGGTGAAAACCACGCATTACAAGATCATCCCTGCCATTGTGGAGGCAATATGCCCGAACGCAAGCCGGCGTCGGCACGTCACGCAGGCCTTACAGCCAGGAACGTGTTCCATTCTTCGTCATTGCGGCCGAGGTTGAAATCGTCCCTGAGAAGGACCAGCCCGGCGGCCTCGAGGCGGGCCACAAAATCGTCCCGGCGCCAGTAGACGGTATGATATTTGCCTGATGTCTCGCCATCGCCGTTGCGCATCGATACGAGGAAGGCGCCGCCAGGCCGCAGCGACCCGGTTATCCTGGCAAGCACCTGGTCGGTCTGGTCGCGCGGCACATGGATCAGGACGGCGAGCGCCAGGACGGCGTCATAGGGGCCGCCGAGATCATCGGTGAGGAGATCGAGAAGCTCGCCATGCTTGCCGCGCGCGGCCTGCAGCTCGAGAAAYCGYTTSGTYGCGTCGGTGCGSCGAACCTTGACGCCCARRKYCTCCAGAAAGTCCGCRTCGTAKCCCGCTCCCGACCCGACTTCCAGAATCCGGCCTTCTGTGCCGGCAATCGCCACAAGGCGCTTCAGCGATGCCTGCTCTCTCTCGTTGGGRACATGCCGCACGATGGCATCGTAGCGTTCCGCATAGTCCTCATAAGCAGTGATCGTTTGACGGCTCTTCGCCAGAGCCTGCGACAACACATCCACCTTTCCCTCCCTTGCATCCCGTGTGGGTCAAAAACGTCTTCAGCGACTGGTGCCGGGAGGTACGTGCCCGTCGAGCACGCCGATGTCGCGCAGAAAATGATCCGACAGCGAACGGTGGTCGAGCAGGCCGCGCCTGCGGGGCCTGAACGGCGCGGTGAAGAGGTCGAGCATCGGACGACGAAGCGTGTTGTAGAGGGTCATTGCCGTGTCCTTTCAGGTTCGAGTTGATGACAAGACCATGCCTGTTTGCGGCCTTGGTTTCCAATCGAACCTCGCGTACCATGCATCAGGAGGATTGATGCATCATGAGCTGGGAACTGCCACCGTTAGGGGCCATCCGGGTCTTTGAAGCCGCAGCTAGACTGGGCAGTTTTACCAAGGCGGCCGAAGAGCTCGGCATGACCCAGTCGGCGGCCAGCTATCAGATCAAGGTGCTGGARGARCGCGCCGGAACGCCRCTTTTCATAAGAAAAACAAGRCAGATCGCATTGACCGAGGCCGGACAGCACTTGGCGCCGCASGCMACGGGCGCGTTCTCRGCCCTGGCGGATGCCTGGGTCGCCACCAAGGGTGGCGCAAGCGGCGTGCTTTCGCTGACGACCATGGCAACATTTGCATCGAACTGGCTGGCCGTGTGGCTTGGAACATTCCAGCTGATGCATCCCTCCCTCGCCGTGAAGGTCGATACATCGTCCCGGCTGGTCGATTTCGGGCGCGAGGGCATGGATATCGGCATCCGGACAGGAACCGGCAAATGGCCTGACCTGACCGCCCACTATCTGTTCAAGGCCGACTACACGCCGATGCTCAGCCCAAAACTGGCCGAGAGCGTCGGCGGCATCCGCCATCCCGAAGACCTCTACAAGGTGCCGCTATGCGGCCCTGACGATCCCTGGTGGAGAATCTGGTTCGAAGCGGCCGGCGTGCCCTTCGATCCCGCTCGTGTCATCCCCGGCCCGGCACTCGGCGGGCAGGCTTATGATGCGATGGCAGCACTGACCGATCAGGCTGCTGCCATCCTCACSCAAAACCTCTACAGCGCCCTGTTGGCGAAGGGGCAGCTGATAAAGCCTTTCGACATCGTCGGGTCCGATGGTGACGGCTATTGGCTGGTACACCTGGAAAGCCGCCGCAACGTACCGAAGATCAAGGTGTTCCGGGATTGGGTGCTTGCCCAGACCGCCGACATTCGAGACCAGGAAGCGCGCCAGACGCAGGCTGACAAGGTGCCGTCGCAACGGAGGACAAAATGATCGATCACATAACCATCGAAGTGGGTGACCTGGAGAGGAGCAAGCTCTTCTATGAGCTCGCATTCGCGCCCCTGGGATATCACCTGTCCTTCGGCAAGGAAGAGGTGTTCTGGGCCTTCGATATCGGCAATGGCTGCCTGTTCGAGATCCAGCGAACCGGCGAGACACCGCCGCTCACCCATGTGCACGTCGCTTTCCGCGTCAGCAGCAAGGCAGAGGTCGATGCGTTCTATCGGGCAGCGCTGGAGGCCGGTGCCAAAGACAATGGCGCACCCGGCCCGCGTCCCGACTATGCGGAGAATTACTACGCCTGCTTCGTGCTCGACCCCGACGGCTACAACATCGAGGCGATGATCAACGAGCCGTGAAGCGGAAGACGCGCTAGCCTCTCAATGGCGTAGCATTGTTGACTTCGCCGAATTGCAGAAGGGTAATTTGACGGCCGAAGCGATCGGCTTAAAAAGGKAGGAGACATCCTCGAGACAGCAAGTCGGGAGACGGGCATGAGCGATGAAGCCGACGATGACAACGACATCGTGAACCAGCTTGYCTATGTCAGGGCCGATCCAACCCAGCACGATACGCTGACGCTTCTGACCATGATCGACGCGGCGCTTGCCGAGATCATGAGCTTGAGGGCGAGGTTGCGGCTATGCGAGGAACGCAATGGCGGAAGCCGCCAGCTCCAATGAGGATCAGCCGGCGGCGACGCTAAGGGCTAGATTCTTTTTGACGCAATTCCCAAGGGAAAGCGCTCTGCGCTTTTCCCGGGAAAACTGTTCACACTTTTTCTGGAATTGCTCTAGTCCGCGTCCGCCATCACCTGACGACCGCCACCACCGGCCCAGGCACGCCATTGCCGCTCGTCGCCATGGAAGACGTTGAGGTCGATGCGGCCGGTCACGCCATGCGACAGGCCGGAGCCGGAATACTGCCAGAACAGCCATTTGCGGCCGGGATAGACCTTTGACGGATGCCTTGCCACCGCGCGCAGCCAGAAGGGATAATCTAGAAAGGCACCCTGCAGATTGTCGCGATAGAAGTCGGGCGCGGTGTAGATGATCGGACGCTGACCATAGTGACGCTCCAGCTTGTCCATGAACACCTGCATCTTCTCCAGCACCTTTTCGCGCGACGGGCGCCGCTGGCAGGAGGAGTCGCCATTCCACTCGACGTCGATCACCGGTGGCAAGGCGCCATCCATCTTGGGCACGTTGCGGATGAACCAGTCGGCCTGCTCGCCGGCGGTGCGGCACCAGTAGAAGAAATGATAGGCGCCGCGCTTCAGCCCGGCGGCATCGGCATTGCGCCAGTTCTTCATGAACATCGGATCGAGGTGGTCGCCGCCGTCCGTCGCCTTGATGTAGGCGAAGTTGGCGCCCTGGGCGCGCAGCTTGCCCCAGTTGACGTCGCCTTGCCAGCGCGAGACGTCGACCCCATGGACGGCGAGATGCCTGGGCGATGACCGGCCGAAATTGATCGGCTTGGCGTCGCGAAAGCCGTAACGCATGATCGACCCGGCAAACATGGGCGGCCCATTGCGGCTCAATAGCTTCGACGGCGACACCAGTGCAGCTGCTTCGACCGGCGGCTCGGCACTGTCGGGCAGCTCAGGACTGTCGGGCAGCTCTGGCGTTGCGAGCATCGCCGTTTCTTCTTCCGCCAGGCCAAAAGGCCGAGCAGGTTCGTCCACGGGCGCTGCCTCGGCCAGCTTGCGTGCTCTGGCTTTGGCCACAGGCACGGATGCGATCGGCGCGCTTGGCCGCACCACCGAGCTGGTGGTCTCGTTCGACGGTTTTTGCATGTCGAGCGCGTCCATGCCCGATGTCGACGAACAGCCGGCAAGGCACAGCGCTGCGATCACGAAACTGACGACGCCTGGTAACCGCATCTGGACCTGTACTCAAAACACAACAGACCGAGGGCGACGGCCCACGGACAACCAGCCTAGTTATGAACGAGAAATTACCAATAAAGTTTGAATCAAGTTTTTTACCATGACTGTGACCCGTTTCAGACATTCGACGCCGACGGTCGGCCCAGCCTTGACAGCGCCATGATGTGGCTGTTGAGACGAGGGGGCGGCGGCCGCCGCCGGCATGTCCCACGATTCCCAAAAGGCGCCCGATGATTGCGTTGCAGCGGCTTCTCCTGGTCCCCCTGCTCGCGGCCCTCGCCTGCGGCGGCGCGCTCCTGGCTGAGACCGCGCATGCCAGCGGGCTGGTCGTCGTTCCTC
>NZ_JBFUGJ010000310.1:0-6963 GCF_056402975.1 Mesorhizobium sp. P3_A9
GCCGTGGCCAAGACCGGCAAGAAGGTGGCGCTGGTCGATTTCGACGTCGGCCTGCGCAATCTCGACCTGATCATGGGCGCCGAGCGGCGCGTCGTGTTCGACCTCGTCAATGTCATCCAGGGCACGGCAAAGCTGTCGCAGGCGCTGATCCGCGACAAGCGGGTCGACACGCTGTTCCTGCTGCCGGCCTCGCAAACGCGCGACAAGGATGCGCTGACCGAGGAGGGCGTCGGCGAAGTCATCGACAAGCTGCGCTCGGTGTTCGACTACGTGTTCTGCGACAGCCCSGCCGGCATCGAGCGCGGCGCGCAGCTCGCCATGCGCTTTGCCGACGAGGCGGTCATCGTCACCAAYCCGGAAGTSWSSTCSGTGCGCGATTCCGATCGCATCATYGGCCTGCTCGACGCCCGCACCATGCGCGCCGAACAGGGCGAGCAGATCGCCAAGCATGTGCTGGTCACCCGTTATGACGCGGCGCGTGCGGCGCGCGGCGAAATGCTGTCCATCGACGACGTGCTGGAAATCCTCTCGGTGCCGCTGCTCGGCATCATTCCCGAAAGCCAGGACGTGCTGCGCGCCTCCAACCTCGGCTCGCCGGTGACGCTGTCGGAGCCGCTCAATTCGGCCGCCAAGGCCTACATCGAAGCCGCAAGGCGGCTCGAGGGCGAGGAATTGCCTGTCATCGTGCCCTTCGAGCGCAAGGGCTTCCTCGATCGTCTTTTGGGAAGGAGGGCGGCATGAACCTGCTCGACATCTTCAAGCGGCGCTCCAGCGCGCCGGTGGCACGCGAGCGGCTGCAAGTGCTGCTCGCCTATGAGCGCCGCAACCGCAACCAGCCCGACCTCGTCTCCATCCTGCGCGAGGAGATCATGGCCGTCATCGCCAAGCATGTGCAGATCGACCAGGATTACCTGCAGGTGTCGATGGAACGCGGCGAGACCATGTCGACGCTGGAGATCGATATCCAGATCCCCAACAAGAGCGCGGTGCCGCTGGCCATGGTGGGGTGAGTTAGCAGGACTTGGGTTTCCTCGCCCCCACGGATGTGGGGGAGAGGTGGCCGCGAAGCGGTCGGAGAGGGGGCCTGCCGTGCCGGCGGGTTTCCTCTGAATTTTTTTGAGGCCGAGCCCGCTCCGTCTTGGGCTTTGCCCGAGCCATATTGCCGGGGCGAGCCACGGGTCTCGCCCGCCTCCGGCCCGCCACATCCCCTAGGGATGACTCCAAGTTTTCCCGCGCTCTCGCTATGGTTGCCTGCAGCATTCCAGCTCCCGAATGTCCTGAAAATGCCTTCCGCCAAGGGGGGCTTCCCCTGTGCGGCCAGCGGATGTAAGGTCATATTAGCAATTCGTTAAGTACAGGGTAGAGGGTTGTGAAAGGGAGTTCGGTCATGAACTTCAAGGGCTTGATCAAGCGTGCTGAAGAGATAGACAACACATTCCAGGAGCTGCAGGTCGATCTGGCGGACGCGCTGGCATCGGATTTCGGCACCGAGGACCAGGCGCCAGAGAGCGGCGATGGCCCGAATATGGCGGCAGGAGCTGATGGCTCGCCGCCCGAGGCGGAAGCGGCAAATTCGGACAGTGCGGACGATACGAACAGTCTAGAGGCCGGGCCTCGACAGACATCCCATACCCAGACCCGGCTGGCTGCGTTGAGTGCCTTCGAAGGTCTCTTCCATGACGCCAGGGACTATATGGACGAGATCACCGGAAAGCTGTCGGAGATCGCGACTTCGCACCATTTGACGCGCGAATACCTCCACATCCTGCACAGCGACATTCTTCGCGCCAATGAGCTGGAGCTGGCAAATGCCGACCTGGCCGCGGAACAAAGAACGCTGTCGGAAAAGCTGCACGACGCGGTGAGAAGGCTGCGCGAGCGCGAAGGCGCTTTCGACCTGCAGCAGCAGCGCGAGGCAAGCCTGGTTCAGGACCGGGAGGCGTTGCGTGCAGCGCTTGCCGCGGTAAGGCTGGAACTCGTTGAGACAGCCAATGCGACCGCAAAACGCGACGCGGAGTTCGGCGAAATCGCCAAGCAGGTGACTGCCAAAACGGTCCAGGCCAACAGGCGCCTGCGCGAGAGCAAGATGCTGCGGGAACAGCATGTCAGCCTGTCGCTTGATCTCGACAAGGCGCTGAAGCGGGAATCCCTGGCGCGCCACCGGCTCGACGAGCTCTCGACGATCCATGCCAGCGAGGCAGCACGGCTTGCGAACCTGCAGGCCGCGCTCGGCAAGAGCGAGATAGAGCAGATGCGGCTAGAGAAGTCGCTCGAGGCGGCACAGGCGAAGCTGTCGGAAACAACCGAAGCGTCCCGCATGATGGAAGGTGACAGGGAAGCCGAGCTGGCTCGCAGCGAGGCGGAAATGCGCGGGTTGCGTTCGAAGATCGAGGACCTGCAATCGCGACTGGAGCAGGCGTCGAACGAGAACACCGAGGCCACCGGCGACATCGCCAGGCTCAAGACTGACTTGAACGACACCTTGGCCGAAAAGAAAATCGCCGATGAGAGATTGTCCGCTCTCACCCGTGAGAACGAAAACGACAAGATGAGCCTTTCGAAAGTGAATGCCAATCTCTCGCAGCTAACGCTGCAACAGGCGTCGGAACAGATAGAGTTCGATGTCCAGAGGCAGGAATGCGACGACCTCAAAGCCGAGATTGCGTCACTCAATGCCCGGATCRAGGAATTGCTGCCCTACGAGCGACTCCACAAAGCCACCAACGGCAGACAGCGCGAGGGCGGCGTGGTCGAGATTGCCGGCGTGGTGGCGGAAAAGGCACGTGCAGCGGGCAGGCGGCGTATCCCCAGGAACCTCCGCACGGCGACGTAGCTCACATCGTCATTCCCGGGCCTGCGCGACGTCGCTTCGGCTGGTCCTCCGGGCTCCGCTTTGCTGGGGACGCCGGGAGGTGGGCCGGAACCGCATCTGGAGAGTAAACCAATGGGCACCGGCCCGGGCGGATCGACAGGTCCGCCGCGAGAGAACAGTAGCGCGCCCGTGTACCGCGGCGCATTGGTGCGATCGCGCAGGGTGCCAGCAGCAAGTCCCCGGGCCTCTGATTCGAATGACTGATGCCGCAGCGGGAATCGCTGCCCGAACCCTTGTCAGTCGAGCGGCTCGTGCTGGTAAAGCTCGTCCATCGAGAGCGATGCCAGGGCGCCGAAAGGGGCCTGCTTCTTCACCCGGCCGCCGCTCAGGATCACCACATCGTCGCAGAACGAAATGGTGCTGTGATGGTGGCTGATGACGATGGTCGTGCGACGGCCGGCCCTCGACTTCAGGGTCTCGACGATCGCCGCTTCCGACAATCCATCGACGGCGTTGGTGGCTTCGTCGAGGATGAGCAGATCGGGATCGCGCACCAGCGCCCTGGCCAGTGCGATCCGCTGCCTCTGTCCCGCCGACAGATTGACGCCCCTGTAGCCAACCAGTGTCTCGTAGCCCAGCGGAAGCCGTTCGATGAATTCATGGGCTTCGGCCAGTCTTGCGGCGCGCTCGGCGTCACTTGGCGTCGCCGCGTCCTGGCCGTAGACTATGTTTTCGAAAATGGTGCCATCGACCAGTTCCAACTCCTGGCTGGCGAGCGCGATGTGCCGCCGCCACTGGCTGGCGTCGATCGCGTCGAGCCGGGATCCATCGACGAGGATCCTGCCGCTGTCCGGTTCCACGAAGCGGCACAGAAGATTGACGATCGTCGTCTTGCCGGCGCCCGAGCGGCCGATCAGGGCGGTCGAGCGGCCGCCGCGGATGTCGAATGTCGCCGCATGCAGCACGACCTCGCGCTGGTCCGTGCCGGAATAGGTGAACGTCACCTCATCGAAACTGATGCCCTTGCCCAAACCGTGGAACGGCCCGTCGCCTTGCGGCGGCCTGGGCTTGCCCGTGGGGTCCAGCATCCATGTCACCTCTTCCAGCGATCCGCTGAGGCCTTGCAGCTGGCTCCACGACCCTTGCAGGGCCCGCATATGCGGCTGCAGCCTGTAGAGCAGGATGACGAAGGCGATGATCAGCGGGAAACTCACTTGCGCCAGCCAGGCGCCAATCACCACCGCCAGGAACAGCATGGCGTGCAGAAAYTCCGTCAGCGGCGGCAAYACKCCCTGGCGGACCTGCAGGACGAAAGAAGCGCGGCGAACCGCATCGGACGCGGTATCGAATGTCGCCTTCTCCCGGCTCTCCTGGCCGAAGATGCGGATCAGGCGTCCGGCGTGCACCAGATGCAGCATCTGCGAGGCGAGGTGGCCGTTGCGCGAAGCGACGCTGCGGCTCGGCTCTTTCAGATTGGCCGAGAGGATGGCGTGCGCGATCTGGACGAGTGCCAGTCCGAGCGTAACCAGCAGCGTYATGCGCCACGAAAGCAGGAGCAGGAAAGCCAAGAGGATGATGGCGGCCGACGCGCTGATGATCGCCGACAGCATGATCTGGATCGCGTCGGCCGCCCGCCAGGATTCGTTGGAGATGATGTTGAGCAGGCGTCCCGGACTCTGCCTGAGGAAGAAGGGGTAGCCGACCCGCAAAAGCTGCTCCGACAGTGCGCTGCGGATCGAATGGCTGGCCTTGCCGGAGATGAAGGTCGTCAGCAGCGTGTTGGCGAAGCCGAAGATATTCTTCAGGAGGATCGAGCCGAGGATGGCGGCCGAAATGGCGACAAGCCGGTCGCGCTCGCTCAGGTCTGCTCCGACGTGCTGGAGAATTGCCGAAAAACCGGCCATTCCCGCTGCATCGCCAYGTCCCATGATGATGCCCAGCAGCGGGATGATCAGGCCGATGCCGAACCCTTCAAGCGCGGCGCCGACCAGACCGAGAGCCACCACGGCCGGAAGCAGGCGCAGTTGCCGCTTTCCGAACGCGCGGAACAGCATCGGCAGGCTAGGCGGGAGCAATGGCATTAGAGCGGTGCCTCGGCATTGGCTTGTTGATCCTGCCGCACCGGCTCGGCCTGCGGCCGTCTCGCCAGCAGGAGGAGCGCGAATCTGGCCGCGCCGAGGACATTCATGCCGACGATCGGCCAGTGCGACAGGTCGAGTTCAGGGTCGAACGCAGGTCCCCCCGCCAATTCCCGGAAAGCTGCTCTCGCGGCCCAATAGAAATGGCGAAGCAGCCAGGGTGCATGCCGAATATGTTTCAGGCAGAGCCCGCCATTGCCCAGGCTGTAGTCGCGGTGGAGCTTTTCGATGGCTTTGCGATCGCGCCGGCCATGATGATGGAAGATCGTCATGTCAGGCACATACTCGACCGGAATGCCGAGCAACACCGCCCGAACCAGGTAATCGGTATCCTCCGCCGACCGCAATGGCCCGCCGGCGCCGAAGCGCTCGTCGAAATAGCCGATACGGGCGGCGACATCGCGGTGCATCGTCATGTTGCAGCCCAACACGAAACCGCCGGGATGAACATCCGGCGTCAGCCGCTCGCGCACCCGCGASCGCTTGATCGTGAACGGCAAATCCTTGGGATCGCCCAGCTCGACACGGCCTCCCCGGATGAGCCATTGCTCTCCGGACGCATAGTGTCGCTCCAGATCTCGCAAATAGTCGCTATGGACSGCGCAATCATCATCGACGAAGACCAGYACMCGGCCACGCGCSCGCCGCAACCCGGCGTTACGGGCRGCCGCCAATCCGGGGCGTGGCTCGCTGACGGGCGTGAATGGGATGTCCGACATAGCGGCGATGCMGGCCAGGCGTTCCGCCGTGCGGTCGCTCGAGCCATTGTCGACGACCACGAGCTCGGCCGCGAAGCCGGCATGGGCACGGCACGCGGCCTGCACCGACTTGATGCAGGGCTCGAGCACGGCGACGCGGTTGCGCGTGCAGATGATGAAGCTGACTTCCGGGCCTGATCGCTCCGCTCGCGGACTTACCGGGACGGCGCCAAGCGCCGTCGAACGATCGCGTTGCAGAGGTTGGTGGGCTTTGACGGTCATTCCTCTAGCCCACCTGATGAGATGCCAGAACCGCCGCGGCGGGGGCGGATTTGAAGAAGTATTCCACGGCGTCCGCTTGCTTGCCGGCCGACAGCGAGGCGCGGCTGAGYCAGGGAGCCCAGGCGCCCGGCCGCAGCGCATATTTCTCGCGCCGCCGGATGGCGTTCCACTTCGCGGTCCGCGTCAGCAGTTCATGCGTCAGTGGGGGCTGCTTTTCGTCGGCGACGAGCTGGTAAAGGAAATAGAACAGGTTGAGCGCGCCGGCCTCGAAGCTCGGCCGTGTCTCGGCCGGCAGCGAGCAGATCCGTTCCTCCAGCGCGACGATGAAATCCGCCGCACGGGTGACGGTATCGAGGCTGACCGCATTGCCGATGTCACGCAGATCCCGCGTGCCTTGCGCGAGGTCCTCGCGCTCGAGGTTCTCGGCCACGATCCGCAAATGCGTCCTGCGCATCTCGTTACTGTGCCGGCTGGTCACGCTTGCCTGATGGACGCGGTAGACGAGCAGGTTTTCGGGCATCATGGCTGCCGGGTAACGGCCGGCCAGCCGCCCGAAAAGATCGAAATCCTCGGCGTGCCTGTAGGTTGGGTCGTAGTTGAGAGCGTCATCCTCGATGACCTTCCTGTTGTAGACGACCGTCGGATGCATGAAGATCGTGAAGAACATCGCCAAAACAGGGATGCGGCCGAACTGGAACACCGGATCGGGCTTGCCCCTGGCGATGCGGCCGCGGATCAACATGTCGACGCCGGCGCCGCAGAAGCCGAGCTCGGGCCGCCGCTCGAACAGCGCCACCTGGCGCGACAGGCGCCAGGGATAGGCGATGTCGTCCGCATCCATCCGTGCGACCAGCTCGCCCCGGGCGACCGCCAGCCCTTCGTTGAGCGTTGCGACGAGGCCGCGGTTTTCACGCGAGATGATCGAAATGCGGCTGTCGGTCTCCCGGTACCGCTCGAGGATCTCGAGCGAATCGTCGCTCGACCCGTCATCGATGGCGATGACCTCCAGCCGGCGGTAGTCCTGCCGCAGGAT
>NZ_JBFUGJ010000311.1:0-6943 GCF_056402975.1 Mesorhizobium sp. P3_A9
TGTGGTGATCGAGATCAAGCCGCTGCCGCGCGGCTCCGGCTTCCAGTTCACCGACACCATCACCGGTGGCGTCGTGCCGAAAACCTACATCCAGTCGGTCGAGACCGGCGTGCGCGATTACCTGAAGACGGGCCCGCTCGGTTTCCCGGTCGTCGACGTCGCCGTCAACCTGTCGGACGGCTCCTACCATGCGGTCGATTCCTCCGACATGGCCTTCCAGATGGCGGCGAAGCTGGCGATGAAGGAAGGCATGGCCRCCTGCTCGCCGGTGCTGCTGGAGCCGGTGATGAAGGTCGAGATCGTCACGCCATCCGACGCGACCTCGAAGATCATCGCGTTGATCCCGCAGCGGCGTGGCCAGATCCTCGGCTATGATGCGCGGGCCGACTGGCCGGGCTGGGATGTCGTCGAGGCGACCATGCCGCAGGCCGAGATCGGCGACCTGATCATCGAACTGCGCTCGGCGACCGCGGGTGTCGCCAGCTATCGCGCCGCTTTCGACCATATGGCCGAACTTACCGGCCGTCTCGCCGACGAAGCGATGAACGCCAACGGCAAGGCCGCGTAATCTTGATCCCGACACAACGCCCCTCGAAAGTTCGAGGGGGCAAAAACGAAAAACGACGCCCGGGGAGCCGGACGTCGTTTTGTTTGCGGACCGTTTTCTTGGGAGGGGAGACGGCAGGTCCGCCGCATGTACAGTCGCCGCGCTTTCGGCGGAAAAAGGTTCGGACGCGGTAGCCGCCTGAGCCCGGGCCGTACGAGTGATGCCCCCATCTCCCGTCCGCACCACACCGCGTCCTATGCTCTACATAGCAGCGGAAGGCATCGTTGTCATGTTACCAGAGGTTACATGACACTGTTACGCGGCAATTCTCGTGAAATTCTCAGCCGCGCCGGCAGGGTCCGGGCAACAAAAAAGCCGGATCAACGAAGATCCGGCTGAGTTTGATTGGAAGTGCCTGTTAAGGCTAACCTCCAGAGGGGAACACTCGAGGGCGCTAATGGGAGGAGAACGCGCCCAGGAGATGATCTATATATCTGCTCTTCATGCCCAAGAAACAAGCATCTATTTTGCAACACACGCATGCAAAAAGATGCAGGCTGTGGTCTAACCCATTCCGAGAGCCAATAGGACCAGCAAAAATCGCCGAAATCGGGCGCGCGGCAGGGTCATTGTCACTACAGAATCGCGATTGCGACCGGTTTTTCGCTTCGAAATGCCAAAACCGGGCAATGATGCGGAAGCAGGCAGCAGGCGTTCATTTCTAAGGCAATGAGGAGGAAGCAGCCAATGCGGACGTTTTCGGCGATTGCCGGCAGCGCTATTTTCCTGATTGCAGCACCGGGCGTGGTTGCCGGACTTGTCCCCTGGCTGCTCAGCGATCGTTGGGGCTTGCCCTGGTCCGCCGTGCCGGGCTTCGTCCTTGCCGGCGGCGTCCTCATCGTCGCAGCGGCCGCCGTGCTGCTGCATGCCTTCGCCCGTTTCGCGCTCGAGGGGTTGGGCACGCCGGCSCCCGTCGCGCCSACCGAGARGCTGGTSATCGGCGGCATCTACCGCCACGTCCGCAATCCGATGTATGTCGCCGTGCTGTCGATCATCATCGGCCAGGCGCTGCTGTTTTCCAGTTGGACGCTTGTCGCCTATGCCGTCATCGGCGCTGGGGTCATGGGCTCGTTCGTCAGGCTCTACGAGGAGCCGACGCTCGCCAACCGCTACGGCGCTGAATACGAAACCTACCGCCGCAACGTCCCCGGCTGGCTGCCGCGCCTGACGCCTTGGCGGGAGTGAACCAAACAGCACCGCCCAGGGCGTGTTGAGATTCAGGTCAGGCCGAGTCGAGAATGGTGGCTTCCGAGAACCGGAGCGGAGCGTACTTTTCGTACGTGAGCATCGGAAGCGCAGGAGGCCGCTATTCGCAGGCCGGCCTCACCTGAATATGGGCATGCCCTTAAAATGACCAGCTTCTGGCTTTCGCAATGATGAAGTCGCGAAACACGTGCAGCTTGGCCTGGTTCTTCATCGCGTCGGGATAAGCGAAATAGGTGTCGAAGGACGGCACCTCGGTTTCCGGCAAAAGCTGCACCAGGCCGGAATCCTTCGAGATCACATAGTCGGGCAGCATGGCGATGCCGGCGCCGCCCTGCACGGCCCGCTTGATCGACAATATGTCGTTGATCTGCAGCGACGGCACGCGCTGGCCGCCTTCGAAATCGCCGACCGTCTCCAGCCAGTTCAACTCCGACAGATGCGACGGCACCGGCAGGCCGAAGGTGACGATGCGATGGTTTCTCAACTCCGAGACCGAGGCCGGCTTGCCGTGCTTGGCGACATAGGACGGGGCGGCATAGAGGTGGAAATGCACGGTGAACAAGCGGCGCTGGATCAGGTCCGGCTGCTGCGGCTGGCGCAGCCGGATGGCGCAGTCGGCCTGGCGCATGGTGAGGTCGAGCTCCTCATTGGCGAGGATCAGCTGCAGGCTGATCTCCGGATAGAGCTCGATGAACTCCTGCACCCGTTCAGTCAGCCAGCCGGCGCCGAGGCCGACCGTCGTCGTCACGCGAAGCACGCCGGAGGGGCGATCCTTGGTCTCGGTCAGSCGCGACTTGATSGTCTCGAGCTTCATCAGCACGTCATGCGCCGTGCGAAACAGCATYTCGCCYTGCTCGGTCAGCACCAGGCCGCGCGCATGGCGGTTGAACAGCGGCACGCCGACGTCATGCTCGAGCGCGCTGACCTGCCGCGATATCGCCGATTGCGACAGATGCAATGTCTCGGCCGCGTGCGTAAACGACCCCGCTTCCGCCGCAGCGTGAAACACGCGTAGCTTGTCCCAGTCCAACGCCATAATTCCCCTCGTTCTGCCTTGGCGTCTGAATGAAAAATCAGGCTTTTACACGGCGTTTCTAAGCCGTTTTTTTAACAGTTTACAGCGGCCCCTATTCCGCTGCTTCGCGATGCACCTCGATACCGGCCAGATACTTTTCCGCTTCCAGTGCGGCCATGCAGCCGAGCCCCGCCGYCGTCACCGCCTGGCGGTAGATGTCGTCGGTCACGTCGCCTGCGGCGAAGACGCCGGGCACGTCGGTGCGCGTCGAATCCGGCGCGGTCCACAGGTAACCATTCGGCTTCTGCTTCAGCTTGCCGGCGAACAGCTCGACCGCCGGTGCATGGCCGATCGCCACGAACACGCCATCGACCTTGAGATGCGTCTCGGCACCGGTCACCGCGTGCTTGAGCTTCAGCCCTTCGACCGAAGGCGGCAACGGCGCCTTGCCGGGACGACCGGTGATCTCGTCGACGATCGTGTCCCAGATGACGCGGACATTGTCCTTCTTCAACAGCCGCTCGCGCAGGATGCGTTCGGCGCGGAAGTCGCTGCGCCGGTGGATGACCGTCACGCTCTTGGCGAGGTTCGACAGATAGAGCGCCTCYTCSACCGCCGAATTGCCGCCGCCGAYCACCGCKACATCCTTGCCGCGATAGAAGAAGCCGTCGCAGGTKGCGCAGGCCGAGACGCCAAAGCCCATGAAGTCCTGCTCGGTCGGAATGCCCAGCCACTTGGCCTGCGCACCGGTGGCGATGATCAGCGCGTCGGCGGTGTAGGTGGTGCCGGAATCGCCCTTGGCGCGGAACGGCCGCACRTTGAGATCGACCTCGGTGATGATGTCGTTGATGATATCGGTGCCGACATGCTCGGCCTGCTTGAGCATCTGTTCCATCAGCCACGGTCCCTGGATCGGGTCGGCGAAGCCGGGATAGTTTTCGACATCGGTGGTGATCATGAGCTGGCCGCCCTGCTGCAGGCCGGCGACCAGCATCGGCTTGAGCATGGCGCGTGCGGCATAGACCGCCGCCGTATAGCCGGCSGGGCCGGAACCGATGATAAGAACAGGCGCGTGCTTGGTGGTCATTTAAAGCCTCAGCGGGGCAGACAAGGAGTGTGCCTTGGGAAAAGACGTGGAATTCGCGCTTAATGTAAGGGTTGCCAACCACGCCAGCAAGACGAACGGGCCGTCGTCCCCGGAAAGCTTCGGCCCAAGCGGTTATTCGCGCGATCACCGCTTTCGTTACCGTTCAAAAATCGCGTTGATGAGGGCTGGCGCCAACACAAAAGTCGTTTAATTACAAAATCGCGAAAGAATCTTGCGCCGAGCTGAGACCGCCATGCCCCTGAAAGCCGACCTCGACGCCATCGACTGGAAGATCCTGCGCGAGTTGCAGGGCGACGGGCGCATGACCAACGTCGAATTGTCGAACCGCGTCGGCATTTCGGCGCCGCCCTGCCTGCGCCGGGTCAAGCGGCTGGAGGAAGCCGGCATCATCCGCGGCTACCGCGCGCTGCTCAATGCGCCGGCGCTCGGCCTCGATGTCGTCGCCTTCTGCCTGGTCGGGCTGCATCACCAGGCCGATGCCGAGTTGCGCACCTTCGCCGAACGCACGCGCGGCTGGCCGATCGTGCGCGATGCCTGGATGGTTTCGGGCGAATCCGATTTCCTGCTGCACTGCGTGGCAAGCGACCTCGGAGCCTTCCAGACCTTCGTCATCGAGGAGCTGACCTCGACACCGAATGTCGACACGGTGCGCACCGCGCTCACCATCCGACGGGTCAAGGATGAAGGCCTGGTCTCCTTCGAGCGACCCTAAAGTCTCACTGCGAATTCCTGACCTTCGCCACACCGGCGCCGCGTTGGTATTCGACAGACGCTGATGTACAAGGCTGGACGGCTCTGTCGGACTTCGTCGCCTGCTTGGTTTCTTAAGCAATTCCTGAAAAAGTGTGTAACGGTTTTCCACCAGGAATTGCTTGAAAACTAGCAGCGTTTGTTCCGGGGACGGCCCGCCATGGGAAGGGGACCATGACTCGATTTGCAAGCCCGGTCTCGGCGCTTATCATCTGCGTGAACGAGGCCGATATGATCGGCCCGTGCCTAGAAAGCATCGACTTCTGCGCCGAGATCATCGTCGTCGATTCCGGCTCGACGGACGGCACCATCGAATGCGTGCAAACCTATATCGCCAAGGGCTACCCGATAACCCTCATGCACAATGACTGGCAGGGGTTTCCGCGTCAGCGGCAATTCACGCTCGACCATGCCACCCAGCCCTGGTGTCTTTCGATCGACCCGGACGAGCGTGTCGACGACCAACTGCGGCAGTCGATCGTCGCCATCACGCAGGCCGCCGACGACAAGATCAGCGGATGGTACATCCGCCGCCGCGATTGGCTGAAGGGCTACGGCTATGCGCACCGCTGGGTGCTGCACAATAGGCTGATGCGGCTTTTCCGTAGGCAGGGCGCCACCATGGATCTCACCGCGCGGGTGCACGAAGCCTTCCACGTGCCGGGCGAGACCGGCACGATCGAAGAGGGCGTCCTGCTGCATCGCCGCGAAATATCGGTCGAGGAGGATCTTGCCCGCGCCAACGCCTATTCCGGCCTCAAGGCCGTCACGCTGGTCGAGAAGGGCAAGAAGCCCGGCCTGGTGCGGCTGGTGCTGTCGCCATTCGGCAACTTCCTGAAATTCTATCTGGCCAAGCGCTACTTCCTGTGCGGCCGGCATGGCTTCGTCTACTCGATGTCGGTGATGATCTATTCCTTCGCCACCGAGGCCAAGCTCTACGAAGCCTCGGAACGCAACGATCCCGTGTGAGCCGTCAGGCCTGGATCAGGACCTTCTGTCCCGGCCGAGCGCTTCAATAGCTGTGAGCAAGCCATCGAGGTCGCGGCTGTCGCGCAGGGATTTGATGGCGAAGCCGGGTTGAACCGCCTCCTCACCGTCCACCAGCCAGCCCTGTGCCAGCCCAGCGCGCCGGCCCGCCTGCATGTCGGCGAGCTTGTCGCCGACGATCAGGGAGCGCTGGAGATTGAGGTCAAGGCGTTTGCCCGCCTCGAACAGCATGCCAGGATTGGGCTTGCGCATCGGATGATCTGATACAGCGAGCGGCCCCACACCCGCCTCGTGATAGGCGCAGGCGAGCACCATGTCGACGAACACACCCTGATCGCCCAACAGGTCGAGCACGCGACCGTTTACCGCCGCAAAGACGCTCCAGTCGAAATAGCCGCGCGCGATGCCGGACTGGTTGGTGACCACGACGACCGGAATCCCGGCCCGGTTAGCCGCTGCGATCACCGGCACGATATTGTCGCGCAGCACGATCTCGGCCGGATCGCTGGGATAGTCGGTATCGACATTGATTGTGCCGTCGCGGTCCAGGAACAGCGCCGGCAGGTGTTGCGGGAAAAGCCGGTCGCCGATCCGCTCGACCCACAGGCCTGGCTCGGTCAGCGGATGTGGCGTCACCACCATGTCAGCCATTGCTGAGGCGCGCTTCGACCACTTCGCAGAGGTGATGGTAGAGGCAGAGATGCCCCTGCTGGATGATCGGCGTCGAGGTCGAGGGCACGTTGAGCAGGATATCGCACAAGGGCTTCAGCTTGCCGCCGGTGTCGCCGGTCAGGCCGATCACCGTCATGTCCATCATCCGAGCCTGTTCGGCGGCGGCAAGAATACTCGGCGAATTGCCGCTGGTCGAGATCGCCAGCAGCACGCCGGCAGCCGACCCATGCGCCTCGACCTGCCGCGAAAACACCGTGTCGAAGCCGTAGTCGTTGCCCCAGGCGGTCAGCACCGCGGCATTGGCTGGCAGCGCGATGACATTGTAGGCCTTGCGCTCCTTCAGGAAGCGGCCGACCAGTTCGCCGGCRATGTGGATGGCATCGCTGGCCGAGCCGCCATTGCCGGCGATCAGCAACGCCTTGCCCGACGAAAGCGCCGTCACCACGGCACTCACCGCCCGCTCCATCTCGCCGGTCAGGTCACGATCGACCATCGCCGTGATCGCGGCCGCCGAGCGGACCAGATAGTCGTTCAGTTCAGACATGAAACCCTCAGCTTGTAGAGCCGGCGCGCAATTTGCCAATGGTGCCGGTAGTGC
>NZ_JBFUGJ010000312.1:0-6888 GCF_056402975.1 Mesorhizobium sp. P3_A9
TGGCCAAGCTGGGTGCTGATGTGCGCCTCGTCTCCGGTCCCGTAAGCATTGCCGACCCGACCGGTGTGAAGACCATCCATGTCGAGCGGGCGCAGGAGATGCGCGATGCGGTCGAACAGCTTCTGCCCGCCGACGCCGCCGTGTTCGTCGCCGCCGTCGCCGACTGGCGAACCGAGAATTCGGCCGGTGAGAAGATCAAGAAGGTGGCGGGTGAAGGCCCGCCGGTGCTGCGCATGGTGGAGAATCCCGACATCCTTTCAGGGGTCGGCCATCACAGCCGGCGACCCGGTCTGGTCATCGGTTTCGCCGCCGAGACGCAGGATCTTTTGCGCAACGCCGAGGCCAAGCTCAGGAAAAAAGGCGCCGATTTCATCGTCGCCAACGACGTCTCGCACGAGAGCGGCATCGGCCCTTCAGGCGTGATGGGCGGTGATCGCAACCGGGTGCGGATCGTGTCGAAGGCCGGCGTCGAGGAATGGCCCGAAATGACCAAGGACGAGGTGGCGGCGCGGCTCGCCGCCCTCA
Source organism: Mesorhizobium sp. P3_A9 (assembly GCF_056402975.1). Lineage (NCBI taxonomy): Bacteria > Pseudomonadati > Pseudomonadota > Alphaproteobacteria > Hyphomicrobiales > Phyllobacteriaceae > Mesorhizobium > Mesorhizobium sp. P3_A9. The sequence goes on from NZ_JBFUGJ010000312.1 coordinate 526, forward strand.
TTGCCGAACGGTTGAAGACGATCGTTGTTTGACGTGTTGGCGGGAAAACCCTTCCGCCAACACTCTGTTGCCGGTATCTCAGCCGTCAGTTGGACAAAAGCTCCGCTGTGCGGGCGAGTGCGCCGCTAAAGCCGTTGAGCGGAACGGAAAAGCTCACCGCTTGCCCGGTATCGGCCGCGAAGGCGTCGATCTTGAGCGTCGTGCCGTTCTTGAGCAGCGGCGTGACAGTTGCGTCGAACGCCACCGGCACCAGGCAGCCAACCACCTGGCAGGTGTTGAACGCCAGGCTACCGTCGAGCTTCTGGTCGTCGATGGTCAGGGTGACGCCCTTGGCSAGSGCCAGKCCRAACGGCARGGCAAGGGTGCCGRYSGCATCGTCACCGGTCTTGCTCGACAGYTCKATCGCCAGCAGSCGCTGGTTGSTTTGCTTGTTGAACTGCTGGTGCGACAGGCTGCAGACCTTGTTCGTGCCCGATATCTGGCAATTGACCGTCCAGTCGCCATGGGTTTCGGACAGAGCCGATGCACCCCCGGGCAGTTGCGGCGCATCGGCGGCGGGCGCGGGCGCCGCCGCGACCTTGTCGCCCTTGGTCTGCGCGGCCACCGCCGGCAGGCCGGCAATGCAGGCAACACCCAGCATCGCTGCGAAATACGCGTATTTCCTCATCAAGACCTCTCCCGCCCGGCTCCGTCTCGAGCCAGCCTAGAAACTGACCTTGAAAGACGCGCTGACTGCATTCTGTTTGACCGTTTCCCCGAAGGCGCCGTTGTACCTGACGGACATGCCGACGCCATTGACGCCATTCAACTCGAGGCCGGCGCCGACCCGATAGAGCGGCGAATCGATCGCTTCCGTCAAGTGCAATGCGGGGTTGCCGGGCAGATTCTCCGCCGCCGCGAAGCGGCCTTCGATGTCCCACTCCTTGTTGGAGAATTCCACCCCGGCCTTTCCGTAGAGGCGAACGCTGGCAATGTCGCTGAGCGGAATGTCGGTGCCGATCTCGAGTGCTGGCGTTGCGGAATAGTACGTGTTGGCGCTGCCGTCGAAATTGAAGCCGGCAACCGAGCCTTCCTCCTTGCCCGAAACACGCAACCAGCGCGCGTCGAACTGTAYGGTCGGCTGCAGATAGAACGCCCCCATTTCCTTGGTGAAACCCAACCGTGCCGAGCCGCCGAACATAGCGGTTTTCTGCGTATAGGTGACGCTGTTGCCTATACCCTCAAGCAATTCCTCCGGCAGGTAGTCGCCAACCAGCGTTTCGCCCGGTATGAAGCCGACCTGATCGAGATGAGTGTCGCGTTCGCCCTTGAACGAACCCGTGCCGCCGCCGAGCGCGAAGTCGACGAAGTAGTTCTTGTCGGCGTATTTGGCCAGCGCATAGGCCTGCCAGGCCTCGCCGGTGGTTTCCGACAGCAAATCCCCGTTGAAGTCGATCTTGGAGTCGAACTCCGTGCGACCGATGGTGGCGCCGAGCGACCAGTTCTGGCCGACCTCGCCGATGCCGCCAAGCGACATCGTCTTCAGGATGTCGTCGCGGCTTGTGGTCCCCGCACCGGCATCGCGGCTATACTCCGCCTGCGGGCTGATCGACGCCCAGACGCAGCGACCATCGGGATTCTTGTAGGCCGGCACGCCGGTGCACTCGCGCGCCGACTCCAGCATCATGTCGGCTTCGCGATTGATCATGTCGAACGTGTGCACGGCATAGTGTGGCGTCAGCCGGGTCAAGGCGGCGCCCAGCTCTTGCTCGTTGGGCAGGAAGCGCAGCATGTTGATCAACCGCGCCATCGGGTTGTCCGGGGTCGAGGCCGCCTCGACGTCGTCGAGATACTGCGCCATCTGGAACACGCCGGGATCGGTGGTGCCGGACCCCGGATCCTGCGCCAGTTCCAGGAAGGTCTTGTTGTCGGCGTAGAGAACCAGATCGGTGCCGTTGTCCACCTTGAACTGGAAGTTGAAGCCCACCGCCGGATGCAAGGTCTTCGCCTCGATGCCGGCATCGGTCATCGCCGAACCCTTGACCACCACATATTCCGTGAACAGCTTGTCAATCGACAGGAAGTTCAACGGCGCTTCGCCGTTGAAGTTGCCCGCGCCTGTCAGTGCCAGAGCATCGGTGATCTGGTTGTTGAGGTCCACATCGGTGACGAAGTCGCCGGACAGATCTTGCTTGAAGCCGCCGCCGACATCGACTTTAGCGACCACACCAATGCCTTGGTTGGTATACAGCCCGTCATTGGTGAACAGCCCGCCGCCGAGATCGATGGTCTTGAGGCCGACCATCGAGGAATCGGCGAAATTGTGGAAGCTGTTGTTGCCGCCGCCGAGATCGATATTGCCGATGACGCGTCCGAGCGTGGCGACCGCCTTCGAATTGTCGACATGGTCGTCGCCCGACGTGCCGGTGATGGCGAACGGACTGAAATCGTCCAGCAGCGATTCCAGGATCGCATCTGTCGGCACCACCGGACCCGGCGCCAGCAGGAAGGCCTTGAATGCCTGGAACTGCGAAGCCTGGATCTCGAATGTCGGCGTCGCTCCCATCGCATAGAGCAGGCTGTGGTTGGTCAGCGTGTTGTTGGCACCGCCGACAAGCATGGCCGCCACGCCCGTTCCCGCCCCGCCGATCGTATACTGGCCGTTCAGGTTGATGGTGATGTTGCCCTTGGTGCCCTTGGCCGTGCTCTCGCCGTAGGCGGCCACGGAATCCGCGCCCTGTGCAAACAGGCTATCTCCCGCCGTCAGGTCGACCGCGTGAGCGTTACCGTCGCCGGTCGCACTCTGGCCAAACATCGCATACGAACTTGCGCCCTTGACCCAGACCCGGCTGTCGGTGCTTGCCGACGCCGCCGCGGCATCACCGATACCGCCCTGCGAGCCGGCCGCCGATTGGCCCATGGCCAGCGAATCCATGCCGCCGGCGCCGCCGCCGCCGCCCACCGCCTGGGCGACGATGCCATGGCCGCGGTCGCCATCGGTCTCGATGGCGCCGGACTGGATGATCGTCACCTTGCCGCCGGTGCCCTTGGTGCCGCCGGGGGTGTTGAAGCCGACGGCATTTGGCCCACCGCCATCGTCATCGGCGCCGAAACGGCCAAAGCCCGCGCCGCCAATGCCGCCACCGCCGCCGACCGACTGGGCGATGATGGCGATCGAATCCTTGCCGGTGGTCGTGATCGTGCCGGTGCGGATGACGGTGACATCGCCGCCGTCGCCGCCATTGCCGCCGAGACCGCCGATGGCCAGCGCATTCGAGCTCTTGCCCTTGGCATCGCCGCCATAGCCGCCGCCGCCGCCGACCGATTGTGCGACCACGCCATGCGCGCGCTCGCCATGGGTGATGATGCTGCCGGAAACGGTGACGTCGACCTGGCCGCCATTGCCGCCATTGCCGCCGAAGCCGCCAAGCTGCAGCGCGACGGAATTCTCGCCTGCCGTGTCGGCCGACACCACGCCGCCATAACCGCCGCCGCCGCCGACGGACTGGGCGAAGATGCCGATCGCTCCGTCCTTCCAGGTTTCGATGACGCCGTCATTGTTCACCGTGACATGGCCGCCATTCGACCCGTCGCCGCTTGGCAGCGAGACCGCGCCGCCGATCGTCATGTCGGCCTCGGAGGTGTTGGCCGCAGCGCCCGACGCGCCGCCGCCGCCGCCCACCGATTGCGCGAAAATGCCGTGCGAGAGGTAGCCAAGCGTGGTGATCTGGCCGTGATTGTCCACCGTCACGTCGCCACCGCGGCTGCCGGTACCGCCCAGCCCACCGATCGCCAGCGTCACCGATGTCTCGGCGCTACCTGTCTCGGTCGAGCCGGCACCGGCAGAACCGCCGCCGCCGCCGACGGATTGTGCGAAGATGCCGTACGAATTGTCGCCCTTGGTCAGGATCACGCCCGACGCGAAGTTGGTGACATGGACGAAATCGCTCTTGCCGCCGTCGCCACCGGCTCCGCCGAGGCTGAGCGTAATGGCCACATTGGAGTCCTTGGCTGACGTGCCGGAAGCACCGCCGACGCCGCCGCTGCCGCCGATCGACTGCGCCATGATGCCGTGCGAATAGGCCTTCTCGGTGTGGACGTAGCCGCTGTTCTCTACGACGACCTTGCCGCCGTCACCGCCGACCTTGCCGGATCCGCCGAGCGAGAGATTGACGCTGACTTCCGAATCATCGGTCTTTCCGGTGCTCTGGCCAGCGCCACCCGCGCCACCGCCACCGCCCACCGACTGTGCGAAGATGCCGATCGACCGCTCCTGCTTGGTCCAGATTTCGGCTGTGGAGAGATTGAAGACGTCGACCTCGAAGCCACTGCCGCCGCCGCCGCCCGCACCGCCAAGCGCGCCGCCAATGGCATATTTGCCGATGACGCCCGATGTCGCCGAGCCGCCGACGCCACCGCCGCCGCCAATGGAATTGGCTGAGATGCCGTAGGAATCGGCGCCGTCGGTGACGATCAGGCTTCGGTTGGTGACCGACACCGTGCCGCCATTGCCGGCGCCTCCGGCGGCCAGGCCGATGGCCGCGCCGATGCCGACGGACGTCTCACCCTCACTGCCGCCGCCGACGATCTCCTCATCGGTCGAGGCCGCACCGCCACCGCCACCGCCGCCGCCGACCGACATCGCCAGGATACCGATCGAGTTGAAGCCCTGGGTGCGGATCACTCCGGAATTGTCGACATGCACGCCGGCGCCGATGACGTTGCCGCCATCATCCAGGCGGAACATTGCCGCATCGTTGCCGGAGCCACCTTTGCCGCCGATGCCGACATTGACGGTGACACTCGTCTCGCTAGTGCCGCCGAGATGGAACGCCTTGGCGTTGCTGGCTCCGCCCATACCGCCGCCGCCGCCGAGCGACTCGGCGACGATGCCTGACGAGAAATCGCCGGTGGTCGTCAGATTGCCGCTGTTGGTCACGTCGACCGCGCCGGAAAAATTACCGGTGCCGCCGCCGCCGCCAACGCCGACATTGACAGCGACATTGACACCTTCGCCACCGCCGAGATCGGCGGTCGCGCCATTGGTCGAGCCGCCATTGCCGCCGCCGCCGCCAATCGACTGGGCAAGGATCGCCGCGCTCATGTCGCCGGCGGTCTGCACCGTCATGGCGTTATGAACGAGAACGTCGTCGCCGACATTGCCGTCGCCGCCGCCGCCGCCGATGCTGACCGTTGCATTGACGCTGACATTGACGCCGTAGCCGCCAGCCGCCGCCCAGGAATCGCCGCCATTGCCACCGCTACCGGCGACCGATTGGGCAAGGATTCCGACCGCCTGATAACCGCTGGTGACGATGCTGCCGCCACCGTTGAGGCCGGTGTCGACGATCACCAGGTCGCTGCGGCCGCCGTCGCCGCCCCAGCCACCGACCGTCACGCCGAGACTGACGCTGACGCCGTTGCTGACCGCGCCGGCGATCGTCGCCGCGCGCCCGCCATTGCCGCCGCCGCCGCCAATCGACTGCGCGACGATGCCGCCCGAACCGACCGCGTCGGTATCGGCGATGATGTTGCCGTCCGCCTTGACCGTGACCTTGCCGCCGGGGCCGCCGTCGCCGCCGGTACCGCCGACCGCGACGCCAACCGCGGCGGAGGCATAGAAGCCGGCGCTGAAGGCGCCGGAATAGGCGTTGCCGCCATTGCCGCCGCTGCCGCCGACCGATTGGGCAAGGATGCCCTTCGAACCGGCGCCACCGACATGGATGTCGCCCTTGTGGGTGACGGAAACCTCTTTGCTGAGGTTGGCGTCGCCGCCGCCGCCGCCGATCGCCACGCCTGCCGCGCCAAACACGCCAACGGCAACAGCCCCGGTGCTGCCACCATTGCCGCCGCCACCGCCGACCGACTGCGCCAGGATGCCGTTGGAAAGCACACCCTTGGTGGTGATGTCAGCGTTGTTGATGACCTCGACGATGCCGCCCTCGCCGCCGGCGCCGCCCGAACCGCCGATTCCGACCGCGGCGAACAGTCCGGCCGACAGCGCAAAGCCGCCATCGCCGCCGGAGCCGCCGACCGATTGCGCGAAGATGCCGTTGGACAGGTCGCCACCCGTGTCGATCTTGCCCGAATTGTTGACGAACACCTTTTGGCTGGTGCCGGCCGCGGCACCAGAGCCGCCAAGGGACAAGGAAGGACCGCCCGCCGTAACGCTGAAGCCGCCAGAACCGCCGCCGCCGCCAATGGATTGCGCCAGCAGCCCGTGCGACTGGTAGCCGCCCGTGCTCAGCGTGGCTGCGTTGATGACGTCGACCGTACCGGAAGCGCCGCCGCCGGCGCCCTTTCCACCGATGCCGATGTTGACCCCGAGACCGAGACCGACGACACCGCCGCCATTGCCGCCGCCGCCGCCGATCGACTGCGCCA
>NZ_JBFUGJ010000313.1:0-6868 GCF_056402975.1 Mesorhizobium sp. P3_A9
CCGCTCGGCCGAATTCTACTACATTCCGTTCTCGGGCTATGCGCAGTTCATCGCCAGCGACTTCAGCACCGAGGCGACCACCACGCGCCCGACCGAGGATGATGAAGGCTCCTTGCTCACGCTGCGTCGGCTGCGCACCGGGCTTGCCTGGCTGCCGTCGCTGCGCCGGCGGCTGATCCTGGGCGCTGTCGCGAAAGTGCCCTCCGAGGATTATGTGCAGGATTGGCTCAACGTCTATGCCAGCGACCGCCAGACCAAATTCAACGAGATGGAATATCACCTTCCATTCGAGGAAGGGCCAACGGCGCTGGCCGAAATCATCGAGCTGACCGAAAAGCGCTTTCCCGAAGTCTATTTCCCGATGGAGGTGCGCAGCGTCGCGGCCGATCAGTTCTGGCTCTCGCCCTTCTACAACAGGCCTACCTGTTCGATCGCCATCCACCATGATGCGGCGAGCGATCCGCTGCCGTTCATGCAGGCGGCCGAGCCGATCTTCCGCAGATATGGCGGCCGGCCGCATTGGGGCAAGATGCACAGCCTGAAGGCGGCGGACTTCAAGAAGCTATACCCGCGCTGGGACGATGCCATGGCGGTGCGCCGCGACATCGATCCGCAAAACCGCTTCGTCTCGCCCTATATGGCTGGGCTGTTCGGCATCGAACAATGAAGGCTTATTTCGCCTCGCTTTCGGGTGCATTGAAGCAAGCCGGCATCTTCCAGCCCTGCCTGCTGCTCGACCTCGATCGGCTGGATGGCAACATTGCCCAGGTGAAGGAGAGGGTGGACCCCAGTCTTGCCGTGCGGCTGGTTGACAAGTCGCTCGCTTGCCTGCCGCTGCTTTCGCATATCGGCAAGACGCTCGGAACCGATCGCTTCATGACTTTCCATCCACCGATCAGCGCGGCGGTGCTGAAGGCGTTTCCGGATGCGGATCTGTTGTACGGCAAGCCGATGCCGGTCGAGGCGGCAAGGGCGGCGCTGGTGAAGGGTGACGCCGACTGGTCGCGTGTCTGCTGGCTGATCGATACGCAGCAGAGGCTGGCGGAATATGGCGCTCTCGCTGCCGAACTCGGCATCGACCTGCGCATCGCCTTGGAAATCGATGTCGGTCTGCATCGCGGCGGGTTCGCTGAACCGGAGGCTTTGTCGCAGGCGTTGAAGATGCTGCCGGCGCACAAAGGGCTGCGCTGCGAAGGCGTCATGGCCTATGAGGCGCATGCGCCGCATATTCCCGGCCTGTTCGGCGGGGCGGCCCAGGCGTTGGCGCAAGCCTCGGAACGGGCCGCCGCTTTCATTGCGCGCCTCGGCACCGACCAGCGAAGGATTCTCAACATCGGTGGCAGCAAGACTGCGCTGCTTCATCACGGTGGCGCTGCCAATGAAGTGTCGATGGGTTCGGCCTTCGTGCTGCCCAGCGATTTCGACACAGCTGGTCTCGAAGGTTTCCAGCCGGCAGCCTTTATCGCGACGCCGATCCTGAAGGTGGTCGAGCCGATGCTGCCGGGACCGCCGGCCGTTTCCCGCCTGCTGCAGGCGCTCGGCCGGTTTCCTCGCAAGGGCTGCTATCTCTATGGCGGCAAATGGATGGCCGAGCCGGTCTTTCCCGATGGCATGAAGACGAACGGCCTGCTCGGCCTGTCTTCCAACCAGCAATTCATGGGCCTGCCCGCCGACAGCGCCGCCAAGCCCGGCGATTATGCGTTCCTGCGACCGACGCAAAGCGAGGCCGTGCTGCAGCAATTCGGGCCGATTGCGGTGTTTTCCGGCGGCAGGCTCGTCGATCGCTGGCCGGTGTTGCCGATGATGTGATCCTTCAGGTAGTTGACTCAGTCAACTAAATGGTCAATTCTGTGCGAACAGGAGATGCCCATGACGATCCACCATCAGCCCAGCAACAATGCGCCCAACAAGCAGCTGATCGATGCGGTCAGGGCGTTCAACCGCTTCTACACCCGCCAGATCGGGCTGCTTGACGAAGGGCTGCTGAAAAGCGCCTTCTCCCTGACCGAGGCGCGCGTGCTCTACGAACTGGCGAACCGTGACGGTCTGACCGCGACCGACCTTGGACGCGATCTCGGTCTCGATGCCGGTTATGTCAGCCGTCTGCTGAAGAAGTTCGAACGCCTTCACCTGATCTCGAGGTCGACGCTGGTTTCGGACGCCCGGCAATCGTCGATTGCGCTGACGCCGGCGGGCAGGAATGCCTTTGCGCCGTTGAACCAGGATTCGCACGACCAGGTCGCGACGCTGCTCGACCGRCTGCCCGCATCGGAACAGGACCGGCTGGTGAAATCCATGCGCACGGTCCAGGCTCTGCTCGACGAAAGCGCCGAGCCAAGAATCCCCTATCTGTTGCGGCCGCTGCAGGTCGGCGACATCGGCTGGATCACCCGCCGGCAAGGCATGCTCTACGCGCAGGACTATGGCTGGGACGAAACCTATGAGGCGCTGGTCGCCGAAATCCTCGCGGCCTTCGTCAAATCCTTCGATCCGAAATGGGAGCGCAGCTGGATCGCCGAGCGCGATGGCGAGGTCGTCGGCTCGGTCTTCGTCGTGCGCAAGTCGGATCAGGTGGCGAAGCTGCGCCTGCTCTATGTCGAACCTTCGGCGCGCGGCCTCGGCATCGGCAAGCGGCTGGTCGAGGAATGCATCGGCTTTGCCCGCGCCAAGGGTTACAAGACGCTGACCTTGTGGACCAACGACATCCTGGCCGCCGCCCGGCACATCTACCAGGCCGCCGGCTTCAAACTGATCGAGGAGGAGCCGCACCATTCCTTCGGCAGGGATCTGGTTGGCCAGAACTGGGACTTGGAATTGTGACCTCCCGCTAAGCCTTCACCGGTATCCAGATCTCCAGCCCGCCATTGCCGCTGTGCGGATCGAACTCCGGGCCATAGCGTTCGAATTCCGGTGCGTCCGCTATTTCGTGCCCGGAGGCCGGCAGCCATTTGTTCCAGATCGTGTTGACGGTGCGGCGGATGGCCGAGATGTGCTCGCGATGCGAAAACACCGCATACTTCTGAGCAGGTATGCGCACCCGGCTGAATTCCCTGGGAAGGTCGGAGAAGTCCGATACCTCGACGCCGGCGATGTAATCGAAATTGCCGGCATCGTCGCCATTGACGCAGACGCCATAGGCAACGTCGCCGGTCTCGCCCGGAATATTGCCGATGTAAGGGCCGAAGCGCTGCCACTGCATTGGAATGGCGGCGCTGGTTTCGCAGCTGTAGCGTTCGCCGAGCCCGGCGATCAGGAACGGCCGGCTGGTCTCGAAGCGTGGTGGTTCGAGGTTGGTGAGAAAGGACTGGTCCATCAGGATAGGCTCCACGAGGTCGAGGGTCTTGGTCGAACCTTGCGCGCGCACCAGTTCCGGCGTGGTGCCGAACTGGTCGCGGAAGGCCCGGGTGAAAGCCTCATGCGAGTTGTAGCCGGCGTCGAGCGCCACCGAGAGGATATCGGGCGCCCCGCCGGCCAGTCTGCGCGCCGCCTCGCTCAGGCGCCGCGCCCGCGCATAACCCATGACCGAGCGGCCAGTGGCGGCGCCGAAGGCGCGTGTCACATGGAAACGCGACACCCCGCTGCTTTGCGCGACATCGTCAAGCGATATCGCCTCCGGCAGATGGCTCTCGACAAACCACAGCGCCTTCTCGGTCGGGTTCATGGGGCTCCTTCGCGCATCGGCCGGATCATACTGCCGCCTCCGCACGCGGCCAGTTTGATCGAAATTGCGCAGCGCGCAAAGTGATGCCGACTAGCGCCGCCGACGCTGGAACAACCGGCGAAGCCAGCGCCCGATCTCGCGCGGCAGATGGCGCAATCCGAATTGTGATGGCTTGCGCCTTTGCGCAATTGGCACGATCGGCAGGGAGAAGGCCGAGTTGAGTGGCTGTTGGCGCCCCAGCCGTTCCCAGTGGATCAGCCCGCGCATGATCCGGTCCCAGGCAAGCACGGTTGCCACTGCGGTGGAAAGTTCACCATCCTCGGCAGGCTCATGGCGCCGTTCGAACTCCGCATAGGCCTCGGCGACATAGGTGCCGAAATCGAAATTGTCGGGATTGGGGTCGTAGGAATCGCTCAGCGCATAGCGCGCCTGCCGGGCAATGAACGAGGCGATGTCGACGTAGTTCTCGTGGTGGATGTGGAGGCAGTTCGGCGCATCCAGTCGACGAAGACGCTTGGCACCGGTCAGAACCTGCGGCATGCGATGATGGCCTGGTTGCCAGGCGACAGTCCCCTTGCGGAAAAACCGTATCTGGTGATCGGGGTAAAAGCCGGAACCGCGCATGACCTGGCCGGCGACGGAGTTGAACCTCGGCAACGCAAAGGCGTCGGTGCTTTCGCCATGGTCGCGCACAAGGCCTCGCAGCGCCTCATATGCGTCGTCAGCGAGATACTCGTCGGAATCCAGCACAAGCACCCAGTCGTTTTGCGCCTGCGGCAGGTATTGATTGCGGATTGCGTCGACGGCATCGACGATGGCACAACTCAGCACCCGGCAGCCGGCGGAACGTGCGATCTCGACGGTGGTATCGCCGCTTTGCATGTCGACGATGATGCGCTCCGCTGCCCAGGCGGTGGTCGCCAGCAGCCGGGGCAAGGTCCGTGCCGAATCCCGCGTATGGACGATCAGCGATATCTCGTTTGCCTGCGTCACCCGCTCTCGTCTCCGTCTATGGTGTAGCGCCCGCGCCAGCGCTCGAAGAACAGGTTGCGCGAGGCCTTGTGGCGGTCGGGCCGCCGGTCCGATGTCGATTCCAGATGCAGTGAATCCCTGCGCTGGCCACATGCGATGCGGATTCCCAACTGCCGTGCCCGAAGACAGAGATCGACATCCTCATAGCCGAAAGGGAATGTCTCGTCGAAACCGTTCAAGGCGTCGAAGGCCGCATGGTCGATCATCAGGGCCGCCGCCGTAACGGCCTGCGGGAAAGTCGTCGCCCGGTTGACGATCGCGCTTCGCTTGCCATGATCCTGGTGATAGGGGCCACGTTCTCCGGCGTCAAACCGCACGCCACAATGCTGGATCGTGTCGTCGGGCAAGACTAGCCTGGTGCCGCAGATGCCAACCTTGTGGTCACGGAAGATCTCAAGCATCTCCACCAGGGCGTCCGGATGCAGAAGCACGTCATTGTTGAGGAAGAGGTACCGTGTGGCTTCAATCTCGCGGGCGCCGCGATTGCAGGCTGCCGAGAAGGAATGCCTCAGGTCCAGCCTGACGATCCGCACGTGCGGCGGTGCCAGATCATCGGCGAGGTAGGGTATGGCGGAGCCATTGTCGACGACGACGACACAGGTCTTGCCAAGCTGTGTCCTCGCCAAGGCATGCTCAAGCTGCAGCAAGCAACTTCGCAGCAGCGCGGTCAGGCCCCATGAAGGAACGATAACGCTTAGCTCCATGACAAGGCGTCCTTCAAGCCCGCCTCCATGGCAGATCGCAGTTTCTTTCTCTGAACCGCGATGCGGTAACGGGATGCCATCGCCGCGCCGCCGTCGCGCAGGGCGGCACGCCGCGAGCCTGCGCCTTGCTTGCTGATTTCGGCAAGCGCGGCTGGCAGTTCTATCGGCTCGGCGATGCACGCAGTGTGCCCATGTCTGAGATACTCCATCCCGCCGACGACTGGAACCGATACTACAACGCAGCCTGCCGCCATCGCCTCGAGCGCCGGCAGTCCGAAGCCTTCAGCCACTGCCGTGCCCAGGAAGAACCCGGAGCGCTTAAGACTTTTGGCGCAGATATCTTCACTATCGCCGTCAATCGGCAGGAAGCGGAGGGAGCGCACATGCTTCATCGCCGATTGGGCTATCGCGGCGCCTCTGCGCGGCATGAAGGCTGCGCACCGTTCGTCCTTGGGAGATCCGTCATGGAAGAAAGCGTCGGAGATCGATATGCCGACATCGATCGAAACGCGCCGGGCGACGGACATTGCGTAATTCGTCGCTTGTTCCCAACACGTCAGCACTGTGACATCCCTGTCGTGCAGAATCGGGTTGATCAGGGGATCGGTACCTTGACAGTGGAAGATCAGCCGCGCCCCAGTTGCCTTCAACTCGGGATAGTCGTGCGGCAATGAGAAGATGAGCGTATCGCTCTTCCCGGCATTCGCGACGACCTGCTGCCTGTCCACCACAGGCTGACTGCATCGGAACCATGAAGGCGCAAGGTTGCCAGGGGTCGCGACCGCCATCGGCACGCCGGCGTCCGTCAGCAACTGGGCGAACTGGAAGCCAACCTTGATGCCGCCATATATGCCGACCCCGGGCAGAACATAGTAGTTCATCGGCTTTCCAGCGCACGCCACCGTTTTCGGCGCAGCGCGTCCCTGATACCGAGGCGGCGATGGAGAACCCATCGCAGACCGCGAAGCGTAGCCGCAAAGGCACGGCCATAATGCAGCCGCGCGAACTTGAGCCGCGCATTGTCGATCAACGAGATCCTGACGGAGATCGGGATATCCGCGCCGTACCGACCGAGATGCGGCAGCACATGTTCCAGTTCGACGATTTCGAGCCCACGCCGTGCCATTTCAAATCCCACTGCGACATCTTCCATGTAGCAAAAGTATCTCTCATCGAAACCGCCGATAGCACGAAAGGTCTCTCGTCGAACGAAAAGAGCGGCCGCGAGCGGCCAGCTCCAGTTATGGTTGTGATAAAATGGGAGACACCTCAGGCGCCGAGCCCATTTCGCCATGCCATTATTGTCAAGAAGGTCGGCTGTCAGCTTGAGCCGGGAATAGCCGGGCTGGCGACCGGGTGTGACTTCGCCATGCCAGTCGACATAGTCCGGAACGATCATCGCATCGGGTTTTTGGGAAAGCATCGAGAGTGCCGTCTCGACTGCGGTCGATGTCAGGACGCAGTCCGGGTT
>NZ_JBFUGJ010000314.1:0-6839 GCF_056402975.1 Mesorhizobium sp. P3_A9
GCACGGGCCACACCATTCAGCCCAGAAATCCACCACGACCGGTACGTTGGCGTTGAGCACGTCGGCCTGGAAATTGTTCTTGTCGACCTTGACGGTGGCACCCATGCGGAAATCCTTTCGAGAGTTCTTTGTCGCACCAAATGTGGTGGTTGTTACGCCCTTCTTCAAGCAGGTCTTGTGTCACGCTCCTGTGAGTCGGGCAAGGGCGTCATCCATGGCCCGGGCCGGCAGTTCAATCAGCCGTGGCGTTTCGGTAAACAGCAAGGCCGCCTTGACCTCGCGCCCGGGGTAAAGCGGCTGCAAGAGGGCGCGATAGAGTGCCAGCTGCAGCAGATAGGCCGGCGGAACCTCGGCCAGCGAGGCGGGCGCCGGCCGGTTGGTCTTGTAATCGACGATCGAAACCGTGTCCGCTGTCACAGCCAGCCGGTCGATCTTGCCGGAGATCGAGCGYTTYTTGCCCYTCACCTCCAGGCTGCCCATGATCGCCACCTCGGCGCGTGACGATGGCGCGAACAGCTGGCCGAGACGCGAGTCGGCAAGGATGGCGCTGACCGATGCCAGAGCCTTTTCCCGCTCTGACGCGGACCAATCTGCGCCGACCCGCGCCAGGTAGCGCTCAGCCGCGCCGTGGCGAAACTCGTCGGCAATGCCGGGCAACATCTGCAACAGTTTGTGCAAGGCGAGCCCGCGCAGCACGGCAAAGCCAGGCTCGGCGTCGGCGTCCAGCACTGGCGAAGCCTTGTCGACCACCGCTTCCTTGCCTTCGTCGATCAGCGCCGAGGCGCCGGATGGCGACAGCGGCCGCGGCAGGTCCTCAAAGGGCGGCAAGGGCCGGAACAGGGTCGCCGGCAACGGCCCGAAAGCATCGGCCTGCCGCGCCTGTTCACTGACGCCTGGGGCAACGGGCGGCAAGTTGGTGACATGGAAACGATGCACCGGCTCGCCGCCGGTGGGGTGCGGACGCTGCTCGCTTTCCGGCGCACCGATCAGCGCGCGGCTGACGATCGAATGCCAGGTGCCGGCGTTCGGCGCCCGTTTGCCATGATAGCCGCAGACGATCAGCCGGTCCTCGGCGCGGGTCATGCCGACATAGAGCAGCCGACGGTAYTCGTCGTCGGCMAGTTCCCGTGCCCGCGCCGCCGCCGCCTTCGAAAAACCGTTGGCGACATCGCTGGCCGMACGCCAGAGATAACCCTTGCCGTCAAAGTTGCGGCCCGAGCCGCCGAAGGGCATCAGGCGCGGCAGGTGCTGGTCGCTGAATGGAGCGGAGCCGCCGTCGACCAGGAACACCACCGGCGCTTCCAACCCTTTGGCGGCATGCACGGTCATGACGCGAACCTCGTCGCGCGTCTGGTCCATCTCGCGCTTGATCTCGGGGCCGGCATTTTCCAGCGTCGACAGGAAGGCTTCCAGTCCGGGCAGGCCGGTCCGTTCCTCGGCCAGGCAGAAACTCAGGAACTCATCGAGAATATCGCCGGCTTCCGGCCCAAGCCTGGCGATCATTTTTCTGCGCACGCCGTCACGTGCCAGCAAGCCGGCATAGAATTCGAACACCGGCTTGAAGGCGGCCTCGTCAGCCCAGACGTCAAGCTGGGCGACGACCTTTGCGAGGGTTTCGTCGTCGGCGGCATGCTGGCGCAGCGACGCGGCCAGCGACACGCCGGGTGGCCTCTGCGCGGCGAGCGTGAACAGCGTCTCCTCCGRCASGTCGAAGATCGGGCTGCGCAGCACGGCGGCCAGCGACAGATCGTCCTGCGGCTGGATCAGSARATGGCCGAGCGCGATCAGGTCCTTSACCGCGATATGKCCSGGCAGGCTYAGCCGGTCGGCGCCGGCGACGGGGATTTGTCTATCCTTCAGACTACTAGACAAAGCATGCACGAAACGATCGCGTTTGCGAACCAGAACCAGAATATCGCCGGGGCGTAGCCTGCGTCCTTTGCCTTCGATAACTTCCCCGGTGCCAATCCATTTTTGGATTGTCGCCGCCACATTCTCGGCAACGCGCACCGCCGGTGCATGGGCATGGTCGATGGCCTGCGTCCAGTCGTCGGGCTCGTCCACCACATCGGCGCCGATCGACGGCCAGACCTCGACATAACCCGGCGCATCGGTGCGGATCGCCTTGTGGTTCAGCGGATCGGGATCGTGGCTGATGCCGCGCCGCACGATCGGATCGGCAAAGACGCGGTCGACGGCGGCGAGCACGTCGTCGGTCGAGCGGAACGACCAGGTCAGCTTGAGGTCGGCGAAGGAGGCCTCGGCATCGCGCACCCGGCCGGCGAACAACAGCCGGCTGTCGGCGAAGGAATCCGGGGCCGCACCCTGGAAGGAATAGATCGACTGCTTCTCGTCTCCAACGGCAAAGACCGTGCGGTGGACCCGGTCGCGTGCACCGAAGCCTGCGAAAAATTCCTCCGCCAGCCGCTTTACCACCTCCCATTGATCCGGGCTGGTGTCCTGCGCCTCGTCGAGCAGGATGTGATCGATGCCCTGGTCGAGCTTGTATTGCACCCAGGGGCCGGCATCGGGCCGCGCCAGAAGGTTGACGGTGCGGGTGATCAGATCGTTGAAGTCGAGAAAGCCGCGGCTGCGCTTCAGCACCTCGTAGCGGGCGATCAGCCAGTCGGCGATGGTCAGCGCGGCAGCCGTGCCTTCCAGCATGCGGAACAGCGCCAGGCGGTCGACGGTTTCGATGATGGCGTTCGCGGCCGAGAGGTAGCGCTCGGCCAGATCGGGCAGGCGATCGGTCAGGGCTTTCTTGAAGGCCTTTGACGGATCGTAGGGATCGCCATCGGTCTTGAGAAAAGCTCTGGCGAGCAGTTGCAGCCGGCGAACGGGATCGCTCTCGGCGAAAGCCTGGCGCGCATAGGGCAGGATGTTGTTCAGCACCGATCTGGCGTCGGTGGATTCCGCGGCCTGGGCAAAGCCGGCGAAATAGTCGGGCAGGAAGCCGGACAGTGGCCACACCGATGCCGCCAGCCCTTCAGCGGTTTGACCGGGGCGGAAATGGAATTCATCGAACAAGGGCTGGAAGCCGTCACGCCCGACCGCATCGAGGAACTGGCGCAGCCCGTCGCGCTTGCGCACGATCTCGCCGAGCAAGGCGTCGAGACCGGCTTCGCCGCCGCGTTCCAGCACAGTGGCGAAGGCTTCAGCCAGATCAGCGTTGCCGGCAGCCGTGCCCGAAATCATCTCGCGGCGCGCCGCGGCGAAGAGCGATGCCTCCATCTGGCTGTCGAGCATCTCGAAATGGGCCGGGATGTTGGCTTCCAGAGGGAACTGGTGGAGCACGGATTCGCAGAAGGCGTGGATGGTCTGAATCTTCAGCCCACCGGGCGTTTCCAGCGCCTCGGCGAACAGCCGCCGCGCCCGCCGCAAGGTGTCGCGGTCCGGTCGACGCCCCTCCAGCGCCTCGACTTTTGCCGAAAGCTCGGCGTCGCCGAGGACCGTCCAGTCCGACAGTGTGGAAAAGACCCGGTTCGACATGTTGGCGGCGGCAGCGCGCGTATAGGTCAGGCACAGGATTTTCGACGGGTCGGTGCCGTTGAGCAGCAGCCGGATGACGCGCTGCGCCAGCACATGGGTCTTGCCGGAGCCGGCATTGGCCGACACCCAGGCGGAATTCTGGGGATCGGCGGCGCGGGCCTGGCTGTTGGCGGTATCGCTCGGGATGGGATAGGCCTTCTTCATGCCTCCCCTCCCTCGTCACCGGCATCGCCGCCGGCCGACCATTCGAGCACGCGGGCGAGATGGTCGTAATCGCCATCGGTCTCGCCTTCGCGAAACGGCAGCGCGCGCGACAGATAGCCGGTCGCCGGGTCGGCATAGTGGATCAAGAGCTTTTCCAGCCGTGCCCAGGCCTCTTCGGCAAGATCGGCTGCGGTTCGCGGCTGGCGGTTGTGTTCAAGGATGGACTCTTCGAACACCTCGCCATTCGGCTTCAGCCGCACGAACGCCAGCTGCGACGGTTCGCGCACACCCAAATCCTTGAACGCACCACGCCGCAGCAGTGCGCCTTCCAGCGCCAGCTGCGGCGCCAGCAGCGTGTGCGCCTGCGCCTTGGAGGGCGAGGARCCGGTTTTGTAGTCCAAAATATCGGCCATGCCGCCGGCCARCAGGTCGACRCGRTCGGCATAACCGGACAGCGTCACSCCGGAYTGGCCGACGGTGGTCTTCCCCGCTCGCTCCTCGGCATGCCGTTGGACCACCGCGTCGGCCCGGGTGCGCTCCCATTCGATGATGTTGGCAGCGAGTTTTTCGAAACGTGGCCACCATACCGCCTCGACATCGGCCGGAAGAGCGGCCTCGGCAAAACAGGTGCGACCGGCGGCAATGAGGCTGGTCAGCGCGTCCGGCGCGCGCGGGTCGGCCACGCGTGAGGAGAAAAGGTGAAGAATGGCGTGGAACAGTGTGCCGCGTTCGGCGGCACCGGGATCGCGAATGACCGGATCAAGCGCCATCAGGCCGAGGATCCGTCTGGCATAGACGGCGTAGGGATCACGGCGCAACGTTTCGATCTCGGTGACCGAGAAATGCGTTGGTCGCACCGACAGCGGCGGCTTCGGCTGCGGCCGCGGCGCGAAATCCTGCTTTGGGCCGGTATCGAGCGCGCGTGCCCAGGCGAGCAGCTCGTCGCCGCGCCGACGCAGGGCCACCGCCTGGTCGTTGCCGATGAAGGTCAATAGGCGCTGCAGCCAGCGCGACGGCACGGCGGGTGCATCGCCGGAACGCGCCGAGCGGGCCAGCACCACATGTCTCGCGCCCATCGCCATCTGGAAATCATGCGCGGCAAGGCCGATGCGCCGTTCGGGTGGTTCGAGGTCGATGCCGGTCTTCATCAGCCGTGACATGAAGCGGTCGCTCTCCGGCTTGCGCGGCCAGACACCTTCGTTGAGACCACCGATGACCAGCGTGTCGACATCCTGCAGCCGCGCTTCCAGCGCGCCCCAGATGGCGATGTTCCTGTCGGTGCCTTGTGCCGGCTTGACCGTCTCGGGCGCGATCAGCGCGTCCATCACATCTGGCCATTCGCTCGTCGCGAACGACAGCGAGGCCGAAGCCGCGACCAGCCCGCGCAGCAATTCGGCGAGCTTTTCGCCGGCGTCGCCGGCATAGAGGTCGCCCAGGCCGCCATCGGCGGATCGGCCGAGATTTTCGAGAGTCTCGACGCTGGCTTTGACCAGGGTGGCAAGGTCGGCGCCCGCCTGGCCGCGA
Source organism: Mesorhizobium sp. P3_A9 (assembly GCF_056402975.1). NCBI lineage: Bacteria > Pseudomonadati > Pseudomonadota > Alphaproteobacteria > Hyphomicrobiales > Phyllobacteriaceae > Mesorhizobium > Mesorhizobium sp. P3_A9. Next base: position 5,218 of record NZ_JBFUGJ010000314.1, read on the forward strand.
AAGGCCGAAAGCGGCGCCAGCGCTTCTGTCAGGCGTGCAAGGAGGTTCTGCGAATTCTCTATGGAGCGCACGGTCAGCCGAGCAAACCAGAAGGGCGGCCGGCTGCCATCGCCTAGGGCTGTCAGTCGAGCCTCGAACAAGTCAGGCAGCGAAGCGATGTCGGGGCGACCGGTGCCGCCGCGCAGCGCCACCAGTTCGACAAGTTCCGCCGCATGGCGCACATCGGCCCTCTCCAGGCCAAGGCCAAGCAGGGGATGCTTAAGCAACGACAACAACCCGACCGGATCGCCCGGCCGGAACATAGCCTCCAGCGCCAGTCGGAGCAGACTGGCCGCCGGGCTGTTGGCGAGCGGCGTGCCGCCGGAATCGTCGGCAACGACGCCGAAGCGCTTGAGTTCGACCGAGACGCGCCGCGCCAGCGCCCGGTCCCCGGTGACGAGGGCGGCCCTTTGGCCCGGCTCTTCGACCGCCTGTTTGAGCGCGACGGCGATGGCGACGGCCTCATCACGCTCGCTCGCCGCTTCGAGCAGCGTCACGTCGGCAAAGGCGCCGGCAATATCGGACGCCGAAAACCCGTTGCGTGTTTCGGCCCATAGCTCAGTTGTTTCGGCCGGCCGCAGCGCTTCGCCGACAAGGGCGGCGCGTAGGGCCAGCCGCGGTTCCGCCGTGCCGATCTCTTCGACACCCGAGCGCAGCACGCCGATCTTGCCGATCAGCCTGGCCAGGCCATATTGCGGGTGGCCAAGCACGGCCGGCCGCGCGCCGGGTGCGACGAGCGCCTGGAAGGACGCTTCGTCCAGCGTCTGGTCGAGCCCGGGCAGCACGATGGCGCCGGCAGGCAAGCGGGCGATCGCGGCAAGCAGTTCAGCCGTGGCGGGTATCGAACCGGTCGATCCCGCGGCGATGACCGGCCCGGCCGGCGGATTGCGCCGCAGCCGCGCCGCCTCGGAGCGGATCAGTGCGCTGCGATGCGCGGCCGGGTTGGAGCGGTCGCTCTCGCTGAGGAATTTCGGCCAGGCATCGGTGACGATACCGAGGAATTCGAGCGTCACTTGCCACCATCCGGCAAGGCTGCCGGTCACCAGGTCCTTGAGCTTTGCCCAGTCGGTGCCTTCCGTCTCGATCTCATCCATCAGGCCGGCAAGATCGCGCGCCAGCCAGATCGCGTCGGCGGTGGAGGCGGGGATGACGATTTCCTCCGCGAAAAGCTTCGCCACATGCTCCGGCAGCCTGCGTTTCCAGGCGCGCACCAGCGGCGTCAGCAGCAACAGCCGTTCGGTTGCCGAGATCGGCGGCGCGAGATCGATTGCCGCCGATGGTTCGGCCTCGAACAGGGCTTCGTCCTCGTCGAACTCGCCGAGCGGACGGATGACCGGCAGGATCGCCGAACCGCCGCCGCCGCGTGCTCTCAGACTGTCGACGAAGACACCGCGCAAGGCGCGCGCGGCACGGCGCGTCGGCACATAGATGGTGACATCGGCCAGAGCGAGCGGGTCGCCGTCGAAACGRAATCCGGGAATCAGSCGGCCGGCAAGCAGCGCCTCGGCMAGCGTCGRCAGGAACGGCGCTCCGGGSGGRATGGARAAARCGCGGCKSGAGCCGCTCATTGCGCATTAGATCGC
>NZ_JBFUGJ010000315.1:0-6820 GCF_056402975.1 Mesorhizobium sp. P3_A9
CGCCGTGGTGTTCCTCTCCAATGGCGGCAATTTCTGCTCCGGCGGCGATGTCCACGACATCATCGGCCCGCTGGTCAAGATGGACATGAAACAGCTCTTGGCTTTCACCCGCATGACCGGCGATTTCGTCAAGGCGATGCTGAATTGCGGCAAGCCGATCATTGCCGCCGTCGACGGCGTCGCGGTCGGCGCCGGCGCCATCATCGCCATGAGCTCCGATATCCGCATCGCCACGCCGGAAGCCAAGACCGCGTTCCTGTTCACCCGCGTTGGTCTCGCCGGCTGCGACATGGGCGCCTGTGCGATCCTGCCGCGCATCATCGGCCAGGGCCGCGCCGCAGAACTGCTCTACACTGGCCGCACGATGACGGCGGCCGAAGGCGAGCGCTGGGGTTTCTACAACCGGCTGGTCGATGCGGCAGCGCTCGAGGCAGACGCGCTCGACATGGCGGCGCGTATCGTCTCCGGCCCGACCTTCGCCCATGGCATCACCAAGACACAGCTCAACCAGGAATGGTCGATGGGCCTCGACCAGGCGATCGAGGCGGAAGCACAGGCGCAAGCGATCTGCATGCAGACGCGCGATTTCGAGCGCGCCTACAAGGCGTTCGTGGCCAAGGAAAAGCCGGTGTTCGAGGGGGATTGAGGATGATGCTTTCCGTAGAGTGTCCGGCAGGACAGAGGGGGGCGCCGTAGAGCGCAACGCTCCAAATACTGCGGAGGGAGAAATGCCTGACCGCTCCTTCCTCAATTGGCCGTTCTTCGAGGACCGTCATCGCGAACTGGCCGAGCACCTCGAAGCATGGTGCGCGACAAACCTCCCTGTCGATCACCACGATGTCGATGCGGCCTGCCGCGAGCTGGTGCAAAAACTTGGCCGGGACGGCTGGCTGAAGCCGACAGCTGTTGACACCGACAATCCGGCACCCCTCGACGTGCGCACTTTGTGCGTCACCCGCGAGACGCTGGCGCGCCATGACGGGCTCGCTGACTTCGCCTTCGCCATGCAAGGGCTCGGCACCGGCGCGCTCAGCCTGTTCGGCACGCCGGAGCAGCAGCAATGGCTGGCGAAGACGCGTGCCGGCAAGGCGATCTCGGCCTTTGCCCTGTCGGAACCGCGCTCGGGATCGGATGTCGCCAACACCGAGATGACAGCGACCCGCGACGGTGACAGCTATGTGCTGTCCGGTGAAAAGACCTGGATCTCCAATGGCGGCATCGCCGATCTCTACATCGTCTTTGCCCGCACCGGCGAGGCGCCGGGCGCCAAGGGGCTTTCCGCCTTTGTTGTGCCTGGTGACGTCAAGGGCCTTGGCATTGCCGAACGCCTCGAAGTGATCGCGCCGCATCCGCTGGCGCGGCTTTCCTTCGATCAGGTCCGCCTGCCTGCCGCCGCACTGATCGGCAAGCCCGGCGACGGTTTTCGTATCGCCATGTCGGTGCTGGACGTGTTCCGCTCGACCGTTGGTGCAGCAGCGCTCGGCTTCGCCCGCCGCGCACTGGATGAAAGCATCAAGAGGGTGGCCGAGCGCAAACTGTTCGGCGCGCCGATGGCCGAGTTGCAGATGGTACAGGGCCATATCGCCGACATGGCGCTCGACGTCGATGCGGCCGCCCTGCTGGTCTACCGCGCCGCCTGGACCAAGGACATGGGCGCGGCGCGGGTCACCCGCGAGGCGGCAATGGCAAAACTGTTCGCCACCGACAAGGCGCAAGAGGTGATCGACAGAGCGGTGCAGCTGCATGGCGGCGACGGCGTCCGCAAAGGCCATATTGTCGAAAGCCTGTATCGCGAGATCCGTGCGCTGCGCATCTATGAGGGCGCATCCGACGTGCAGAAAGTGGTCATCGCCAGGCAAGTGATGGGCGCGGCCTGACGGCAAGAAATTGGCAGGCATTCGATTTTGAGACTTTGGTTTTTGGGAATACCGGGAGGCTAGAAATGCACGAGATTTTGCAGCCGGAAGGCTGGGCCAAGCCGGTCGGCTACGCCAATGGTGTCGCGGCGCGTGGGCGGTTCATCTTCGTTGGCGGACAGGTCGGCTGGAACGGGCAGTGCCAGTTCGAAACCGATGAGTTTGTCGGCCAGGTGCGGCAGACGCTGCAAAACATCGTCGCGGTGCTGGCCGAGGCAGATGCTGAGCCGCGGCACATCACCTCGATGACCTGGTACTTCACCGACAAGGCCGAATACCTCGCCAATCTCAGGGGCATCGGCGAAGCCTATCGCGAGGTGATCGGCCGGCATTTTCCGGCGATGGCCGCCATGCAGGTGGTGGCGCTGGTCGAGGACCGTGCCAAGGTCGAGATTCAGGCCACAGCCGTTATTCCGGACGAACTCGTTAATCCGGAATAATGAATTCGTTGCTCGCGGAATAATTTATGCGCGCAGCCCCGCCTGCCTCAAAATCGGCAGCACGTGATCGCAGAAATAGGGCAACTCCCTGGTGTAGTTGACGAAGGACAGCGCAATGCCCTGGTAGCCATGTCCGGCAATGGCGGCCATGTCGGCGGCGATGGTTTCCGGCGTTCCGATCAGCGGATAAGTGCCGGCGCCGCCGGCGAAACGCTGCCGGTAGCGGTCATAGGCATGCGGGTCGTGCGATTGCGAGAATTCCTTCTTGCCGGCCATGTGGGCATCGACCGCATCGTGGTCGGCCATATCAACGGCATAGCGCGTGTAATAATCCTGCGCCTCCTCCATCGTCGGGCGGCAGACGACATGCGCCACCGTGTAGACGCCGACGTCCCGGCCAACCTTGTCGGCGCGCTCCCTGATATCGGCGACATGTTTGCCGGCATCGGACATTTCGGAAAAGGTCGTGAACAGGTAGTCGCATCGGGCGGCGGCGAAATCGCGGCCCGGTCCGCCGAAAGCGGCGTTCATGGTCACCGGGCGCGGAACCTGCAGGCTGGCCGGCCGGCTGACGGCTTCCTTGAGGTGATAGTAGGTGCCTTCATAGTCGAGCGGCTCGGCCGACGCATAAAGCTTCTCGAGGATTTCGATCCATTCGGCCGCCTGGTCATAACCTTTCTCGACCAGCGGCGTGCCGAACATGCCGAATTCCTTCGGGTTCCAGCCGCAGACGATGTTGAGGCCGGCGCGACCCTGGGAGATATGGTCTACCGTCGCCAGCGCCTTGGCGGCATAGAGCGGATGCACCAGAGGTACGTGCACGGTCATGAACAGCCCGATCTGCTCGGTGGCCATGGCAAGTGCCGCTGCCCAGGTGAAGGTCTCGAACGACCATTCGCGCACCTTGTTGCGGCCGCCAAAGCCGCGCCAGCGGGCAATCGGCAACATGAACTCCAGCCCGGCGCGGTCGGCAATTTGCGCCGCCGTCAGATTGTCCTGCCAGCTCGCCGTCCAGCGCTCCGGAACATCGGTGATGGCAAGGCCACCATCCGCATTGGTCGAAAAGACGCCGAGCTTCAGTTTGTTGGAGCCGTGCAAGGGATGTGGTTTGTTCATGTCGCGACCTCCCGGCGAAGATCGCACGCTACGGCTCCGCGAAAATATTTCAAGCATGAAATAGCTTCGCCTTGCGATAGTTTGCCGATATGAATTCGGCGGAATGAGAAAGGGATGGGCATGAGCGAGTTTCGTCAGAAATGCATCGGCAAGGCAAACCTCGTCGGCTCCTTTGCTGCCATTCCGCATCCCGTCGCGCTTGAAGTGATGGCGCAGGCCGGCCTCGATTTCCTCTGCATCGACTGGGAGCATGCGCAGATTTCGCGCGACATGATCGAGACCATGGTGCGCGCGGCCGACGTCCATCGCGTGCCGGCGATGGTGCGCGTTCCCGGCCATGCGCCGGAAGCGATCCAGGCGGCTTTGGACAGCGGCGCGCAAGGCGTGCTGGTGCCACGCGTCTCGACCGCGGCACAGGCGGCGATGGCCGTGAAAGCCTCGCGCTATCCGCCACTCGGCGAGCGCGGCGTCGGACCCGGTCGGGCCGCCGGCTACGGCTATCGCATTCCCGAATATCTTGCCGGCGCCAACGACAGAACCGTCGTCGCGGTTCAGGTCGAGACATCGGAGGGCCTCGCCAACATCGACGCGATCGCGGCCGTCGACGGCGTCGACGTGATCTTCGTCGGCCCCGGCGACCTTTCGGTGTCGATCGATGCGATCGGACCGCAAGGCGCTGACAAGCTCAATGCGGCGATCGCGACAATCATCGGCGCGACGATCGCACATGGAAAAACTGCCGGCATATTTTGCGCCAGCCCACAGACTGTCAGCCGCTGGGCAGCCATCGGCGCGAGTTTCTTCGTGCTGGCCAGCGACACAATGTTTCTTGGCGCCGGCGCTGCAGCCAACGGCGCCGCCGCACGCGACGAATTGGCATAGGCTAGCCCGGCCAGGCAAAAAGCGTATCGCAGGCGCAACAGGCCGGCCAAGCTTTTTAAGCTTAAAACTTTCGCCTTGAAAAGCGTCCCACTTTGGATAAGCATTCAAAATCGATGGCGGCTGCCGTGCCGGAGGGGGTTGCCGGCCAGTCCATCGTGGTGTTCGGGTGGGAGGGGTTCAGTCCTTGACGTTCATGCTGCCCCAGTCGTCGTCCAGCGCGCGCTATGCCGTCGATGGCGTGCGCGTCCAGATCCGCTATCTGCACACCGAAAACATCGCCAACCGCTCGACCGCATGGTCGCGGCCATGAATTGACGCCCCGCTGGGAGGTGGGACGGCAAGAAACCGTGCGGGGCCAGCCCCGTTCGATCAACAACCAGAGGGAATACCCCAGAGGGAACACCAATGAAGCTCAACCGTCGCAATCTCATCCTGCTCGCCGCTGCCATCGGCATCGCCGCCGGCCCCGCCACCGCCTATGCCGCCGATGTGCTCAATGTCGGCGCCTACCCGACCAATCCGCCCTTCGAATACAAGAACGAGAGCGGCACTTTCGAAGGCTTTGAAGTCGACATCGTCAACGAAGCTGCCAAGCGCATCGGCATGACGACCGACATCGCCGACCTCGGCTTCCAGGCGCTGTTCGCCGCCACCACGTCGAAGCGCATCGACGTCGCCATCTCGTCGATCACCATCACGGCGGAGCGGCTGAAGTCGCAGTCGTTCACGCAGCCCTATTATGATTCCGACATGGGCATCGCGACGAAGACCGACAGCGCTGTTAACACCGAGGCCGACCTCAAGGGCAAGATCGTCGGCGTGCTGTCCGGCTCGACCGGCGAGACCTGGGTCAAGGCACATCAGGAAGCCGACGGCTTCAGCGACGTGAAGGGTTATGACACGCAGCAGAACCTGCTGCTCGACCTCAGCGCCGGCCGCGTCGACGCCGCCGTCAGCGACATTCCGGGCATGGAATATTCCTTCACCAAGATGAAGGATTTGAAGGTCAAGCAGCGCATCAAGACCGGCGAACAGTACGGCCTGATGATGACCAAGGACCACCCGCTGCTCGGCAAGCTCAACGACGCGCTGACCGCGATGAAGAAGGACGGCACGCTGGCCGCGATCCACAAGAAGTGGTTCGGCAGCGACGCGCCGGCCGATTCCTCGACGGTGAAGGAAATGCCGCTGCCTAAGGCCTGAGTGGCGATGCACTGAGATCGTGCCGGCTTTCCAGGCCGGCACGATTCATTTCACGCTCAGCGCCTGCTGCCGCACAGACCGGCTCACCGTAGGCGACGTCGTTTGGTTTCAACTGGAGCACCCTTTGCTCTGGCGTCGCGGGACACAAAACAGTTCGGGAACGCTCCCATGTCGCTGATCGACACCTTCTTCAATCCCGATGTCATCATGTCCAGCCTGCCGGCGCTGCTGCGCGGTTTCCTGAACACGCTGCTGCTCGGCATCCTGAGCATCGGCATCGGTATCCCCATCGGCCTGGGGATCAGCCTGGTGCGGCTCTATGCGCCGAAGCCGCTGCGCTGGCTGGCGGTCGGCTACACCGACATTTTCCGCGCGCTGCCGGTGCTGGTCGTGCTGATCCTGATCTACTACGCGCTGCCCTTCCTCGGCATCCGCCTGTCCTCCTGGGCCTCCGCCGTGACGGCGTTCGCCTTCATCATGTCGGCCTATTCGGCCGAAGTGTTCCGGTCCGGCATAGAGAGCATTCCGAAAGGCCAGTTCGAGGCGTCGCAAGCGCTTGGCCTGCCGTTCCTTTTGACCTTGCGCAAGGTGGTGCTGCCGCAGGCGATCCGTGTGGTCATCCCGCCGATGACCAGCAACTGCGTCTCGATGTTCAAGGACACCTCGCTCGCCTCCACCGTGGCGCTGCCGGAACTCTTGAAGGAAGCGACCAACGCGCAGTCGCTCTACGCCAACCCCTCGCCGCTGATCGGCGCGGCACTGGTCTATCTCATCTTCCTCTGGCCGATGGTCCGCCTCGTCAGCATGCTTGAAGACCGCTTCAAGACCGAGAAGACGCGCTGATCTCGCCAACCGATCCACTCGCCCAAGTCCTTTGTAGGAGCCTACCCCGTGAACAAGCATCAAACCGACACAGCGAACGCCTCAGCGTTCCCCGTCGACACCATCCGTGCCATGTTTCCCGCCCTGCAGCGGGCCGGCGATTTTATCTTCCTGGACAACGCCGCCGGCGCGCAGATCCCGCAGAGCGTGCTCGACGCGGTGACCAACCATCTGGTTTCGCACAATGTGCAGCGCGGCGGCCGCTATGGCCGCAGCGTCACCGTCGACCAGTCGGTCGCCGATGCCCGGACAAGCGTGGCACTGCTGATCAACGCCTACAGCCCGGCGGAAATCTGCTTCGGCATGAACGCCACCTCGTTCATCCGCCTGGTCAGCCTCGGCATCGGCCAGATGCTTGCCAGAGATTCAACGGGGGAACGT
>NZ_JBFUGJ010000316.1:0-6789 GCF_056402975.1 Mesorhizobium sp. P3_A9
CCTTCTCGCTCGGCCAGCCATCGCGTGGGTTGACGAGGCGCAGTTCGGCCAAGCCGAAATTGGCCATGGCGCGGGCGACCATGCCGATGTTTTCGCCAAGCTGCGGCTCGACGAGGATGATGGCCGGACCGGCGACCGTGGTGCTATCGGGATCTTTGGTGACGGGCATAATTGTCAATGAACTGCTGTTTGCGGCATTTCAGCGTTCCCTGCCATATTCCGCCGCGAAAATGAAGCTTTGGCAAATGATCGCAGCGACAGCCTCACATTCGTGACCGATCGGCGTTTGCGCGGCCAAAAGCGCTTTGATATACGGGCGGCATCCCCTGGCCGAACCCGACGCGGGCAAGGCCGTCCCATATCCCAGCAACGAGGCATTCTTTCATGGCGAAGATCAAGGTGGCGAACCCGGTCGTCGAACTCGACGGCGACGAGATGACCCGCATCATCTGGCAGTTCATCAAGGACAAGCTGATCCACCCTTATCTCGACCTSAAGCTTGAATATTACGACCTTGGCGTCGAACACCGCGACGCCACCAACGACCAGGTGACCATCGATTCGGCCAACGCCATCAAGAAATGGGGCGTCGGCGTGAAATGCGCGACGATCACGCCCGACGAGCAGCGCGTCGAGGAATTCAAGCTGAAGAAGATGTGGAAGTCGCCGAACGGCACCATCCGCAACATCCTCGGCGGCACTATTTTCCGCGAGCCGATCATCATGAAGAACGTGCCGCGCCTGGTGCCGGGCTGGACCAAGCCGATTATCGTCGGCCGCCATGCCTTCGGCGACCAGTACCGCGCCACCGATTTCCGCTTCCCCGGCAAGGGCAAGCTGACGATCAAGTTCGTCGGCGAGGACGGCCAGGTCATCGAGCATGATGTGTACGATGCGCCCGGCGCCGGTGTGGCCATGGCCATGTACAATCTCGATGACTCGATCCGCGAGTTTGCCCGCGCCTCGCTGAACTACGGCCTGCTGCGCAACTATCCGGTCTATCTCTCGACCAAGAACACCATCCTCAAGGCCTATGACGGCCGCTTCAAGGACATTTTCCAGGAAGTCTACGAGGCTGAATTCGAGGCCGAGTTCAAGGCGAAGAAGCTGTGGTACGAGCATCGCCTGATCGACGACATGGTGGCCTCCGCCCTCAAATGGTCTGGCGGCTATGTCTGGGCCTGCAAGAATTATGACGGCGACGTGCAGTCCGACACAGTGGCGCAAGGTTTCGGCTCGCTCGGCCTGATGACCTCGGTGCTGATGACACCGGATGGCAAGACGGTGGAAGCGGAAGCCGCGCACGGCACCGTCACCCGCCACTACCGCCAGCACCAGAAGGGCGAGGAAACCTCGACCAATTCGATCGCCTCGATCTTCGCCTGGACGCGCGGACTCGCCCACCGCGCCAAGCTCGACGACAATGCCGAGCTGAAGCGGTTTGCCGACACGCTGGAAAAGGTCTGCATCCAGACAGTCGAATCCGGCTTCATGACCAAGGAYCTGTCGCTSYTGATCGGYCCCGAYCAGCCCTGGCTGTCGACCACCGGYTTCCTCGACAARATCGACGAGAAYCTGCAGAAGGCGATGGCCTGACATGACAATGCGGACCTTGGCAGACAAGGTCCGCATCTGTGCGGCAAACAACGCCGATCTCTACGAAGCGGTGTTTCGGGCTCACCGGTTGAGGGAACACCGAAACTTGTTCCTGTGGTGGAGCGATACGCCGGCTCCACCATACTATTCAAATATGACAACGCTGGATCCTGATGCGATCGAACTTCAGCTCGAAGCAGTCAAGCACCTGAGTTCGTTGCTTGACGGTCCCTTTGCGGTCAAGGACGGATTTTGTCGTCTCGACCTGGCCGACATCGGGTTCAAGGTTCTCTTCGACGCAAGCTGGATATGGGCCGATCCGGACAGCGCGATCGCAAGGACCGGCGGCGGCTGGGCTGCCGGATGGCGGCGCATCTGTGATCCCGAAGCGCTCCATGCCTGGGAAGATGCATGGGCGTCAGACAACCCAACCGACCGACGGGTGTTCCCACCGTCGATACTCGATAACCCAAACGTTGCATTTCTAGGGCGTGCCACCACCGCGGGCTTTGACGCCGGCTGCATCGTGAACCGCTCGTCGGAGGCCATGGGCCTATCGAATGTCTTTGCAAAAGGTGACGACGCAGAACCCGTCTATCAAGATGCAGCAAATGCCGCCCTTACCTACGCCAACGGTCTTCCGCTCGTGGGATATGAGCGCGGTGCTGCTTTGCGGGCGGCGCGTACAGCCGGCTTCGAATCGGTCGGGAACTTGCGTATTTGGCTTCAGCTCGGCGAGGAAACAACTTGAACAGGCCAACTCTCTACGGCGCGGACTACAGCGTTTACGTGCGCATCGCACGGATGGCGCTGGAGGAGAAAGGCATCGAGTACGAGCTCGTGCCGCTCGATATCTTCGCCGCCGAGGGCGTCCCGGCCTGGTATCTGGAGCACCATCCTTTCGGTCGCATCCCGGCCTTCGAACATGATGGGTTTCGGCTGTTCGAAACAAATGCAATCGCGCGCTATGTCGACGAGGCCTTCGACGGGCCGGCACTGCAGCCCGCCGATGCGCGCGGCCGCGCGAGGATGGGCCAGATGACAGGCATGCTCGACGCTTATGCCTACAGGGCGATGGTTTGGGATGTCGCAGTGGAACGGCTGGAAAAGGCTGAGCCGGACGAGAGCCTGATCGCCAACGGACTGCGCCAGGCCGAAAAAGTGCTGCGGGTGCTAACCTCGCTCAAGGCTCCCGGCCCGTGGCTGCTCGGCGATCAACTGACGCTGGCCGACCTGCATGCGGCACCGATCATCGGCTATTTCTTGAAAGTCGCTGAGGGCCAGAAGCGCCTGGCCCAATTTGCCGAGATCCACGCCTGGTGGGGCCGCATCGCGGCCCGATCGAGCTTCGCCAAGACCGAAAAGGCAGATTGAGCAACCCGCCAGACGAGCCCGGCAGAAAGCGATGGGCTAAAACCCTATCTCGGGCCTGGTGACCATCAGCCACAGGATGGCAAGCACGGCGGCAAAAGCCGGAAAGCCGCACACAAACCAGATGCGGAACAGACGCTTTTCCTCAGGCGGCAGCGGCGCGTTTTCGATGGCAGCCTGTCGCGCCAGGTTGCGGATGCGAATCTGAATCCAGACCACCGGCAGCCAGAACAGGCCGGTCACGATATAGAGCAGCAAAGACAGCACAATCCAGCCTTCGGAGAGCGGCCAGCCCACTGCCTGCGCCAGCAGCACGCCGGTGATCGGCTGGACGATGACGGCGGTCGCCGTAAAAATGGTGTCGGCGATGACGACCGTGCCCGCGACATGGGCGACGAGGTCGGCGCGGCCGGTGCGCTGCGCCATGAGCATGAAGAAGGCGATGCCGGCGCCGGTGCCAAAGAGAACCGTGGCGCCGATGATATGCAGCCAGCGCAGTATGTCGACCCAGAGGCTCATCGCTCGTCCAAAATCGCCAGCGCCACCAGGACAAGGCAAAGCGCGGGTACGGCCTTGACCATTGCCCCCAGAGGATCGAGCCACAGATCGGGTGCAAGTATGGTTGCCGCGCTGAGATAGGCCAAGGTGATGGCAATCATCCCCATCAGCGCCAGGCGCGCGTAGGACCGCACCAGAACAGCGGCTCCGACAATGACGTCGGCAACACTTCCGGCAAGCACCATTCCGAGCGCAAGCGCAGGCGACAGGCCATGCGACACCAGAATGTCGGCAGTCGCATCCTGCCTGATAAAGCCGACGATGCCGGACACCAGCCAGAACAGCGAGAGCACGCCGAACACGGCCGGTTTCAGCAGCCAGAGGCGGGCGAACCATCGCTCCTGGACATGGGCGGGCATGGCGGCCAGCGTCGCCTCCAGAGGTTGAAGCGGGTGGCCGCTCACATCGTTCCAGGGTCCGGCATTGCCGGTCACGCCACGCGCCAGCGCGACCAGGGCTGCGCTGCGCAAAGGCGATCGCCAGCCAAGCAGGCCGAGGCCGTCCGCAATGACGGCGGCAAGCCGGCCGACAATGGCCGGCATCGGCACGATTCGGGCCGGCGGCAGGCCAAGCCATGCCCGAAAGGCTGAGAGAACATCAGCCAGCGAACGGGCCTCGGTTTCAACGAGATCGATCGCAAGCCGCGGCGGCAGGGATCCGGCAACCGCGCGCGAGACCGCCTCGGCAACGTCCGTTACCGCCACGGTCTGGATCGGCTGCCGCGCCATGACGGCGGGAACAAAAACGGGAAAGGCCGCAAGGGCGCGCAAAAGTGCGGTGCCGCCATAAGCGGCCGGCGCGATCACCAGACCCGGTCGCAGGATCGTCCACTCCAGCGAAGAGTTTGTGACGGCCTTGTCGCCTTGCGCCTTGGTGTTGAAGAAGGCGTCCGATGACGCGGCATCGACGCCGATCGCCGAGATCTGCGCAAAACGGCGCACGCCGGCCTGTTCGCAGGCCGCGACCAGCGCTACCACCGAGCCGCGATGAATGGCGTCGAGGCGGTCGCGCGGGCCATCCTGCAAGGCGCCCGCCGCATTGACGACCGCGTCCATGCCCGCAACCACCGGCAGCCAATCTTCAGCGACGAGCAGTTTCGACATGTCTGCCGCGATCCAGCGAACCGCAGGCCGGCATCGTTGCGCATCCCTGATATCGCGACCGAGACCGGCCACATGATGACCGTCGCTGAGCAAACGGCCAACGACGGCGTCCCCGATCAAACCATAGCCGCCGAGGACGAGAACATTCATGTCGTGGCTTTCAGGCGCCTTCGAGTGCCGCCTTCACAGCCGCAATCGCCTCGTTGGCCTTCGACGCATCCGGACCGCCGGCCTGCGCCATGTCGGGACGGCCGCCACCGCCCTGCCCGCCCAGTGCGGCGGAGGCCACGCGGACCAGGTCGACGGCGCTGAAGCGGCTTAGCAGATCGTCGGTGACGGCGACGACGACGCTCGCCTTGTTATCCTCGCCGGCGCCGACGAAGACGACGACGCCGGAACCGAGCGAGGTCTTGCCGGCATCGGCGAGCGGCTTCAGATCCTTCGGCGAGACGCCGGAGACCGCCTTGCCGAGGAAGCCGACGCCCGCGACGGTCTCGTTCTCCGAAGGCGCACCAGCCGCGGCACCGCCGCCCAGCGCCAGCTTTTTGCGCGCTTCCGTCAGTTCCTTCTCGAGCTTCTTGCGCTCTTCGAGCAAAGCCTCGACACGCGCCGGCACGTCGGCGGGCGAAATCTTCAGCACGGCTGCCGCCGCCTTCAGACGCCTGTCCTGCTCGTCGAGATGTTTGCGCGCCGCCTCGCCGGTCAGCGCCTCGATGCGGCGCACGCCGGCGGCGACCGCGCTGTCGGAGACAACGCGGACCAGACCGATATCGCCGGTCGCCCTGACATGGGTGCCGCCGCAGAGTTCGACGGAATAGGGCCGGTTGGCCTTGGCACCATGCAGCCCCGTGCCCATCGACACGACGCGCACTTCGTCGCCGTACTTCTCGCCGAACAGCGCCATGGCGCCCTCGGCGATGGCGTCGTCGACCGACATCAGGCGCGTGGTCACCGGGCTGTTCTGCACGACGATCTCGTTGGCCATGCGCTCGACCTCTTCGAGCTCCTCGGCCGAGATCGGCTTGTTGTGCGAGATGTCGAAGCGCAGCCGCTCCGGTGCGACCAGCGAGCCCTTCTGCGCGACATGGGTGCCCAGCACCTCGCGCAGCGCCTCGTGGATCAGATGCGTGGCGGAATGGTTGGCGCGCAGCCTCGTGCGGCGCGCATGGTTGACCTTGAGCTCAACCGCAGCGCCCGTCTTGACGGTGCCGCTTGCCACCTTGCCGAGATGCACGAACAGCCCGTCGGCCTTCTTCTGCGTGTCAGAAATCTCGATCGAGAAGCCTTCGCCCGAGATGATGCCGGTGTCGCCCATCTGGCCGCCGGACTCGCCATAGAATGGCGTCTGGTTGACGACCACCGCGACGGCGTCGCCCTTGCCGGCGCTGTCGACAGTCTTGCCGTCCTTGACCAGCGCCTGGATGAGGCCTTCCGCAGCTTCAGTCTCGTAGCCGAGGAATTCGGTGGCGCCGGCCTTTTCACGCACGGAGAACCAGACCGTCTCGGTGGCGGCCTCGCCGGACCCCGCCCAGTGCTTGCGCGCCTCGGCCTTCTGCTGCTCCATCGCGTTGGTGAAGCCGGCAAGATCGACCGAGATGCTGCGCTGGCGCAGCGCGTCCTGCGTCAGGTCGAGCGGGAAGCCATAGGTGTCGTAGAGCTTGAAGGCSGTCTCGCCRTCCAGCATGTCGCCGGCRTGSAGYGTTTCSGTCGCCTCGGAGAGCAGRCCGAGGCCGCGCACCAGCGTCTTGCGGAAGCGCGTCTCCTCGAGCTTCAGCGTCTCTGTGATCAACTGCTCGCCGCGCAACAATTCGGGATAGGCCTGGCCCATCTCGCGCACCAGCGCCGGCACCAGCTTCCACATCAGCGGCTCGTTCGCACCGAGCAGCTGCGCGTGGCGCATCGCGCGGCGCATGATGCGGCGCAGCACATAGCCGCGCCCTTCGTTCGAAGGCAGCACGCCGTCGGCGACCAGGAAGGAGGACGAGCGCAGGTGATCGGCAATGACGCGGTAAGACGCCACCGTTTCAGCGTCGGGAGCGCGGCCGAGCGCGGAGGACGCCGCATCGATCARATGSCGRAACAGRTCGGTCTCRAARACGCTTTCCACSCCTTGCAGGATSGASGCCATGCGCTCCAGGCCCATGCCGGTGTCGATCGACGG
>NZ_JBFUGJ010000317.1:0-6782 GCF_056402975.1 Mesorhizobium sp. P3_A9
GGCGTCAATGCCAAAAACGACCGCATCGATGCGCGCGTGATCGCTCGCTTCCTGGCGACGCTGCCAGTCCATCCGATCGATCTCGACCCTCGCCTCGAGCTGTTGATTGAACTGATCACGGCGCGGCGCCAGCTCAGCGCCGAGTTGAGCCGTATCGACAATCAGGCCGAGCATGTGCGCGATGCGGGCCTCAAGCGCCTCGCCAAGCGGCGCGCAAGTCGGCTCAGTGCCGACATCCTGCTTCTCGATAAGCGAATTGCCGAAGCCACGGCGGCCGATCCCGTCTTGGCTCAGCGTGATCGCCTGCTGCGCTCCGTGCCCGGCGTCGGTCCGGTCCTCAGCGCCACGCTGATCGCGCAATTGCCTGAACTCGGCCGCTTATCCAACCGGCAGATCGCCGCCTTGGTTGGGCTTGCTCCCTTTGACCACGACAGCGGCAAGCTCAAAGGCAAGCGATGTATCTGGGGTGGTCGAGAGTCGGTCCGCAACGTCCTCTACATGGCTGCGCTCAGCGCCGGAGTGCATAACCCCATCTTCGCCGCCTTTCGCCAGCGCCTACGGGCCAAAGGCAAGGAAGCAAAGGTCGCCATTGTGGCCGTCATGCGCAAGCTTATCACCACCCTCAACGCCATGATGCGTACCAACAAATCCTGGAACCCCGCATCGATATGAAAGCACGGTTGCTCACCTGCCTGCCGGCATCCTCTCCCCGTATAGYGACGGGGAGAGGGGCGCTCTCATCTATAGTTTCGCCAATCACTAACGTCGCAAAAGAGCGCCGACGTTGCGGCAAGCTACTTTCTCCCCGTCACTATACGGGGAGAAATGYCCGGCAGGRCAATGAGGGGCGGCGCCGACTTTAACAATTGGCCGGCCCTTGGCTGGGCGAACCGCCGGCGATGCCGCCACAAACAAAAACGCTGCGGACAAAGCCGCAGCGTTTGTTGCACTTCTATCATGTCTGCTCAGCTTGACGGCTGAGGCTCCATGCCGCCCTCGGGCTCGGGGCCCTTCTTGCGGCGGCCGGACTTCGGCACGGCGGAGCCGCGGCTCGGCGGCGTGTCGTCGCCGAGGTCACGTGCGGGCTTGTTGCCGGCGATCAGCTGCTTGATCTCTTCACCCGACAGCGTCTCGTATTCGAGCAGGCCTTGCGCCAGCGTGATCCATTCCTTCTTCTTCTTGGTCAGGATGGATTTGGCCGAGACATAGGCCTCGTCGATCAGGCGGCGCACTTCGGCGTCGATGATCTGCGCGGTCTCTTCCGAGATGTTCTGCGTACGCGCCACCGAATGGCCGAGGAACACTTCCTCCTGATTGTCGCCATAGGCGACATGGCCGAGCTTGTCGGAGAAGCCCCAGCGCGTGACCATGGCGCGCGCCAGCTTGGTCGCCTGCTCGATGTCGGAGGAAGCGCCCGAGGTTATGTTCTCCTTGCCGAACTTGAACTCCTCGGCGACGCGACCGCCCATCATGATGGCGAGGCGCGAGATCATGTATTTGTAGCTCATCGAATAGCGGTCGCCTTCCGGCAACTGCATGACCATGCCGAGCGCCCGGCCACGCGGGATGATGGTGGCCTTGTGCAGTGGGTCGGCCGACGGCACGTTGAGCGCCAGGATGGCGTGGCCGGCCTCGTGATAGGCGGTCAGCTCCTTCTCAGCCTGGGTCATGGCCGACGAGCGGCGCTCGGCGCCCATCATGATCTTGTCCTTGGCGTCCTCGAACTCGGCCATGGTGACAAGGCGCTTGTTGCGCCGGGCCGCCATCAGCGCGGATTCGTTGACGAGGTTCATCAGATCCGCGCCGGAGAAGCCCGGCGTGCCGCGCGCAACGACCTTGAGATCGACATTCGGCGCCAGCGGCACGTTGCGTACATGCACCTTGAGTATCTTCTCGCGGCCGACGATGTCGGGGTTCGGCACCACTACCTGGCGGTCGAAACGGCCCGGCCTGAGCAGCGCGGGATCGAGCACGTCGGGACGGTTGGTGGCGGCGATCAGGATAATGCTTTCGTTGGATTCGAAGCCGTCCATCTCGACCAGCAACTGGTTCAGCGTCTGCTCGCGCTCGTCATTGCCGCCGCCGAGACCGGCACCGCGATGGCGGCCGACGGCATCGATTTCGTCGATGAAGATGATGCAGGGCGCGTTCTTCTTGGCCTGGTCGAACATGTCGCGGACACGGGATGCGCCGACGCCGACGAACATCTCGACGAAGTCCGAACCCGAAATGGTGAAGAACGGCACATTGGCCTCACCGGCGACCGAGCGGGCGAGCAGCGTCTTGCCGGTGCCGGGAGGACCGACCAGCAACACGCCGCGCGGTATCTTGCCGCCAAGGCGCTGGAACTTCTGCGGATCGCGCAGGAACTCGACGATCTCTTCCAAATCTTCCTTGGCTTCATCGACGCCGGCAACGTCCTGGAACGTGATGCGGCCGTGCGCCTCCGTCAGAAGCTTGGCCTTCGACTTGCCAAAACCCATGGCGCGCCCGGATCCGGATTGCATCTGGCGCATGAAGAATATCCAGACGCCAAGGATGAGGATCATCGGCAGCCACGAGATCAGATAGCCGAACAGCGAATTGGAGCCGTCGGCCTCTGGCCTTGCATTGATGGTGACGTTCTTGTCCTGCAGCCGTGAAACCAGCGAGGGATCGCCGGGCGAATAGGTCTGGAAGCCGGTGGAATTGTCGGTGTAGGTGCCGGTGATGCGAGCGCCCGCTATGGTCACCGTCTTGACCCKGCCGCCGGCGACCTCCTGCAGGAACTGCGAATAAGGCACATCGCTCGAAGCCCCGCGCGTCTGCGGCGTCTGGAACAGATTGAAGAGTGCGATGAGCAGGACCGCTATGATCGCCCAGAGCGCGAGGTTGCGATAGTTCGGATTCATCAATTGTCCCGTTGGCGTCCGCGGACGGACAGCATCATGAGAGGAAACTTGCGCCTAACATAGGGAGAGCGTCTCGCCTTGCCAAGCATAACAGCACGTCTGGGTTAAGCTTTCGACCAACCATCAATCGGCACTGTGGCCGAGCAATGGCAGAGCAGGCAGCGGCGGCGCGCCGATCAGCTCGGCGACGGCCCGCGCCGGCGCCAGATCGAAGGACGGCAGGAAGCGGGCAAAAGGCGACACGACCGGCCGCACCACGAACCCTGGCGACCTCGGGTTTTCAAGGGCTTGCTGGGATGTCGGTTCCGCAGCCAATGCGGCACACATCAGACTTGCCGGGGTCTTTCCATCATCGATCGCCACGCGCTTCGCTGCGGCCGCACCCAGCGGAGCGATCAACAATGCGTCTGACCTGTCGTTCAATGTGATGTGGCGACGGCCATCCCAGATGGTGCTGTCCACAACTGCAGCGGCGGGCGGCAAACCCCGCGCCTCGCGGCGCAGGAAGATGCCGGCACGCCGAAAATCAACCACSGTCCGCGACAATGTGGCGCAAAGAAAGCCGGCCTTCAGCCGATCGAACAACGCCTCGCTGCGCGCCTGGTCCGGAAGAAAGGCAGCGCCTCCGGCGGTGGCCAGCAAAATACGCAACGCGTAGATGGCCGCCTGATCGTCGCCGGCCGAAAGCAGGCGCGGGTCGAGGCGGATGAGACCCGTGGTCGGCTGGTTGGCGAAGCGATGGATCAGATCGGCGGCGCCGGCGCCAAGCTGCCTGCGCTCCACGGCGGCCTGACCGGCGAGCAGCAGCCTGCCCTCGATGGACTCGACACTCTCGCCGGCAAGCGCGGCGCGCACACGCGGCCGCTCGAAGGCCACGTCGGTGTTGGTCGGATCATCGGCCCAGCCGACATGGTCACGCCGCAGGAAATCGCGAAGTGCTGAGCGCTGCGTGCCCAGAAGCGGGCGAGCGATCCACTCGCGCCAGTCATAGAGGGTGGCCGGCGCCATGCCGGCAAGCCCGCGGCCTGCCATCTCAGCAAGCCCCCGGCTTGCCATTTCGGCAAACTCTCGGCCCTCATCCCGCGCCTGACGCATCAGCACCGTCTCGGCCTGGTCGTCGGCGGTATGGCCGGTGACGATGAGCCCGATGCCTTCCGCGCGCGCCGCTTCGGCCAGCAGCCGGTAGCGCGCTTCCCGCGCCGCCGCCGGCAGTCCGGTCGATGGCTTGCTTCCGGCCCAGGCCAAGGTGCGGTGGGCAATGCCGCGCTCGGCGCAAAGCTTCGCCACGGTCTGCGCCTCGGCCGCAGAACCTGGTCGCAGGCCATGGTCGACCGTCAAGGCCAGCAGCTTCACGGACGGCGCGGTTCGATCGAGATGCAGTTTGAGAAGGAGAAGCAGGGCGGTCGAGTCACTGCCGCCGGACACGGCCACAACGGCGCCGTGGGTAAAATCGATATGCGAAAAAAGACTCTTCGTATCGGAAAGAAGGCTGGTCGAAAGATCAGGCTCAGTCGCGAGCATCAACGCATGTCACTCAAAAGTGGTCCCGGTTTTGGGACTGAGACATGCGTAGGAAAAATCAGCACGCAGCCAGGGCCTTCTCCTGCTTGACGCGTTCCTTGAGTGCATTGGAGATATCGGGGTAGCGCTTGCCGACCTCGCTGAAGGTGGCGCAGGCRACATCGTGTTGCTTGAGTCCRACCAGCGACACGCCTAGCTTCAAGAGCATGTCGGGTGCCTTCTTGGCCTTCGGGTAGTCCTTGCTGGCGGCGAGGAAGACTTCGGCCGCGTCGCGGTATTTCTGCTGGCCAAGCAGCGATTCACCCAGCCAGTAGTGCGCGTCCGCCGTCTTCGCATCGCGGGGGAAGCGCGAGATATGATCGCGGAAACCCTGTTCGGCGGTGCTGTAATCGCCCGACAGGATGAACTGATAGGAATTGCGGTAGAGCTCTTCGGGGTCCTTGGTGGAGGGCAGCGCCGCGACGATCGTGCCATTGGACTTGCCGGCCTTGGCCGGAGCGCCGGTGGCAGGGGCCGCATCTTGCGCCGGCGCAGTTGCCTGGGTGTTGCCGCCGGCATCGATCACATTGCCGTTCTTGTCGACGGTGATCGAGCCAAAAGTCTTTTCCGGCGCTCCCGTGCCGGGGATCACCTTGCCGGGATCGCCATCGGGTGATTCGACGATGACATCCTCAACCGTCTTGCCGCCGGTCGACTGATCGCTGCCGGTAGCGGCGCCGGCATCAGCCGGCGCCTGGGTTGCCGGGGCCGCGGCCACGTCGGTGTTGGTGTCGGTGGTTGCGTCGGACTTCTTCTTCGGTGCCGCCGGTGCCTGTCCGCCCTGCGAGCCGCCTTCCAGCTGCTGGAAGCGGAACTCGTTGTCTTCCTGCTGCTTGCGGATCTGCTCCTGCATCTGCAGGACCTGGAAATTGAGTTCCTCGATCTTGCCATTCATCTGCCGCAGCTGGTCTTCCAGGCTGGTGACGGCAGTAGGATCGGATTGCACCATCTGGACCTGATCCGGCTTCTTCTTTTCACCGAAAAGGCTGGGCAGCTCGATGCTGGGCAGATGGAAGGAAAAGCCGCTGTCGGTTGATTGCCCTGTGCCGCTGGCCCCCAGGCCGCTAGCCGGGGCGGTGACGCCTGATAGGAGCAGCAGCGCAAGCGTGCCGCTCAGAACCGATCTCAAATGCATGTGCCTCTCGCCGTGTGTCGTTGGTCTGTTTCGCGCCTTCCAACCAGAGTGGGACCAGCCAAGCGCCCTCGGCTCATAGCAGGGCGCGAGACTTCGGCCAAATTTTGTTTCAGGCATCAGGATATGAAAAAGGCGGCCCAAGGGCCGCCTTTCGCAAAGCTGTGTTGTATTTTTGCCGATCAGGAACCAGCGCCGCTAAGCGTAGTAACGGCGCGGCGGTTCTGCGACCAGCAGGAGATGTCGTCGCACACAGCGACCGGACGCTCCTTGCCGTAGGAAATGGTCTTCAGGCGGCTGGAAGAGACGCCCTTGGAGACCAGGAAGTCGCGTGTGGCGGCGGCGCGGCGGGCGCCGAGCGCCAGATTGTATTCGCGCGTGCCGCGCTCGTCGGCATGGCCTTCGACGACGATGGCATACTGCTTGTACTGGTTCAGCCATTGCGCCTGGCGCGCAAGCGTCTGCTGTGCGTCAGCCCGGATCGAGGTCGAGTCCGTATCGAAGAAGATGCGGTCGCCGATATTGACGGTGAAGTCCTGCGCCGAACCGGGCGTTGCAGCACCGGCGCCGTTGAGGCCAAGGTCAGCGGCGTTGTTCGGCGTCTTCTTCGAGGCGCAACCGGTGATGGCGAGCAACGCCACCAGCGCGATCATGGCCGGGTTTCTGGTAAGTGCTGCGATACGGCCCATGCCGCCTCTCCTTCGTATTTCGAGTGATCGTATTCGAGTGATTTCGTTGATCACCCAGTAACCACGTTTGGGTTAACCGGCATTCAAGAAACACGGTTAAAATTTGGTTTAGGCTGGTTTAGGCTGCCCGTCCGCAACCTCTTGATCCGAGGCCACAGTTGGCGCGGACCCTAGGCGGAAATACGGCCAAAACGCGACCAATGCATGGAAAAGGGGCCGAAACGGCCCCTTTTCAGCATGTGTGGCAATTCAGCCGAACCTATTCCAACAACGGCGACCAAGCCGGGTCCGAGGCGAAGTTCGCGGTCGGGATCGGCTGCTCGTTGCGGCCGGTGAGGTCGACGGAAACCAGTTTCGGGCCGCCAGCGGAGTCGCGGAAGAACATCAGCACGCGGCCGTTCGGCGCCCAGGTCGGTCCTTCCTGCTGGAAGCCGGACGACAGGATGCGCTCGCCCGAACCGTCGGTCTTCATGACGCCGATCTGGAACTCGCCGCCGGTCTGCTTGGTGA
>NZ_JBFUGJ010000318.1:0-6779 GCF_056402975.1 Mesorhizobium sp. P3_A9
GGGCTGTCTTGCCCTACTGCCCTACTGCCCTCCGCAAATCCCCAATCACCGCCCGCCGATCCTGCCGCCGCCAGGCCAGGTGAATCGAAACCGTGCGGTCGAACCATGGCAGGTCGCGGAACACGA
The DNA here is from genome assembly GCF_056402975.1 of Mesorhizobium sp. P3_A9. Classification (NCBI taxonomy): domain Bacteria; kingdom Pseudomonadati; phylum Pseudomonadota; class Alphaproteobacteria; order Hyphomicrobiales; family Phyllobacteriaceae; genus Mesorhizobium; species Mesorhizobium sp. P3_A9. The sequence continues at coordinate 127 of NZ_JBFUGJ010000318.1, forward strand.
TCCGCGGCGGTGCGGCGGCACGCAGGCTGGATTGCACCGTCGCCAGGCCCAGGCCGGCACTGACCAGGCCGAGCGAGGTCAGCGGATCTGCTGTTTCATAGGCGATGTCGGGCAGAAAGCCGGCCTTGGCGCAAGCTGCGAGGAATTGGCCGCGATTGGTGTCGTCGGGCTGGCGCACGACGGTGATCCAGGTGCGGCCATCGAGATGATGCGGCCTGATGTCCGACAACTGGACAAGCGGGTCCTCTTCGGGGATCGCCAGCACCAACGGCTCGCGCCGCACCAGCATGCTGTCAATGTCCGGATCGTCGACTGGGGCCGGAGCGTAGACGAAGCCGAGGTCGAGCACGCGTTGCCGCAGATCTTCGAACTGCGCCGCCGTGCGCCGGTTCCTGAGCTGAAGATGGAAATCGGGCCGTTCGCGGCGAAATTGCCTGAGCATGTCGGCGACCAGTCCGGCATGCACCGCACCCTCGACATAGCCGATGGCGAGACGGCCGACCGCGCCGCTGGCGAGGTTGCGGCCGAACTCCTCGACGCGTAATGCATTGGCGAGCAGCGCACGGGCTTCAGCGAGGAAGGCGCGACCCTCGGCATTGAGATGAACCCGCTGCTTTGCCCGTTCGAACAAAGCGACGCCCAGCTGCTGCTCAAGGTGCATGATCTGCCGGCTGAGCGGCGATTGCGAAATATGCAGCAGGTCGGCCGCACGACCGACATTGCCGGTTTCGGCGACAGTGACGAAGTAGCGGAGCTGGCGCAGGTCGAACATTTTTATCCGAAGGTTTACGTCCTTGTAGGTCTTAACTTTAGCCTAATCAGTCTTGGACAGTCTGACCAGTCAAAAGCGATACTCGGCCATCCCAACCCAAAGGAGACCGACATGCAGTTCTTTGCCCTTCTCACCCGCAACACCGCAAAGTTCGGAGACGCCGACTTTGCACCGCTTCTGCCCGGCGAGGCCGAACAGCGGCGCACGCTCTACGCCGAGGGCGCGGTGCGCCAGGTCTGGAACCGCGGCGACATTCCCGGCAGCGGCATGATGTTCGAGGCATCAGACGACGCCGAAGTGCGGGGCCATCTCGCCACTCTGCCACTGATCAAGGCCGGCATGATGGACATCGCCGCGATCGTGCCGCTCAACCCCTACCCCGGGTTTGGACCGAAGCGCTGAACCGCATCAGACGGCGCGGTCGGCGGCGCTCACCGCCGGCCGCTTGTCGAGCGGCAAGGTAGAAGCCCCACGGACGCTCCGGCGATTTCCATTTGCGGCGAATCTCCTGGTTGGTTATCCGGGAGATGCGCAACGGGGATTGAACGGTGGTGGACAGGACAGACGGCGATGCGGATCGCGTTCCACGCGCTTCCGTCGTCATGACCGTCTATACGGACCAGCGCTTTCTCGATGCCGCGGTCAACAGCATCCTGACCCAGGAGTTCGACGATCTCGAACTCATCATTATCGACGACGGCACGGGCCAGGACGCAGTCTTCCAGGAGCTGGCGCGTCGCGATCCGCGCATCCGGCTGATCACCAACCCGACCAATCTCGGCACCGCCGCCGCCGCCAATCGCGGCATCGAGGCCGCCCGAGGCGAGATTATCCTGCGCCTCGACGCGGACGATATCGCCGAGCCTGCGCATGTCGGACGACTGGTCGCGGCACTGGACGAGGATCGCGAACTCGGCCTCGTCGGACATGCGGTAACGCTGATCGACGAAGCCGACCGCGTCGTCGGTGCACAGCGTATGCCCGAGACGGATCTGGAGATCCGCTGGACGATCCTGTTCCACAATCCCTTCTACCACTCGACGATCGCCTACCGCCGCGGCTGCTTCGAGGCCGCCGGTCGCTACCGGATCGATGAATTGGTCTCGCAGGACCACTATCTGTGGTTCGACATGCTGCCCTTGTGCCGGGCGCGAAATCTTGCCGAACCGCTGACGCGCTACCGGCTGAACGCACTCGGGCTGACCGCGACAAACGCAACGAATGCCCGCAATCGCACGCATCCGATCCGCCAGGCATCATGGGCGCGCCTCGGCCTGACCTATGACCTTTATGACGATGCCTTCGCCCAGGACCTCACCGGTTTCATCCGCGGGCAGGTGATTGCAGTCGACCGACGCGCCGCCGCCTACGGCAAGTTGCTTGGCGTACTCAAGGCCTTCCTCGCAGCGTCACGGCCCTTCCAGCGCACGGAGGATGCGGTTGCGGCAAAGCAGCTGGTGCATGGCATCGTCGCGCGCATGCTCGCCAGCCCTCCGCCGGGCCTCACAGAGATGCTGCGCGTCTGCTATCTGTGCTGGCCGCTCGACCGGCGCACCGTAACCGGTGCGGTGGCAAAGCGGCTGGCGATTGGGCTCAAGGCGAGGGTGCCGAAAACAGGCAGCTGACTGAAGCGCCTGACTGAATCGAGGCCGAACCAATTGACGAGGAACAGGATTCTGGAAACCGCAGGTGCCGCCTCTGCCGTAAAGAGTGAGAATTATGAACCCTGATTATTCTGCGTGGTTTGCAGGCAAGAGCCTTTCGACCGACTGGACCTCGCGCTTCTTTCCCCTCTGGGCGACACTGCTCCAGTCGCGCCGCGATGAAGCCCTCGATGTTCTGGAGATCGGCTCCTGGGAGGGCCGGTCGGCGATCTTCTTTCTCAACTATTTTGGCAAATGCCGGCTGACATGCATCGATACATTCGGCGGCAGTCCCGAACATGCCCTGCGCCACAAATGGAGCGACCAGCTTGCGCAAGTCGAGCAACGCTTCGACAGCAATCTGGCCGCGTTCGGCGAACGGGTCGAGAAGATCAAAAGTCCCTCGTCCCAGGCATTGGCCCGCCTTATCACCGACGAGCGGCGTTTCGACCTCGTCTATGTCGACGGCAGCCATCACAGCGCCGATGTCCAGTCCGATGCCGTGTTCTCCTGGTCGATGGTGCGGGACGGCGGGATTGTCATTTTCGACGATTATGAATGGACTTTCTTTGCCAATGAGGTCGAGCGTCCAAAACTCGGGATCGACAGTTTCCTGTCGGTGCAATCAGGCCAATACCGCGAGCTCTACCGAGGAGAGCAAGTCATCGTCCAGAAGATCGGCGTCGCCAGGAACGAGCGCCCGGCAATTTCTTCTCGGCCGCCTCCTCCCCCTCGGGAAGAACCCGTCGACAAACCCAAAGCCGATGGATCCGAAAACGACGTCGAGTTTGTGCTGATCGCCGAGGCGGGCATTCTCGAAGCACAGGCCCTGCTGCTGTGCGAAAGCATAAGGTGTTTCGCCGGCTCCTATTCGCGGTCCCCGATAACTGCGGTCTCGCCGAGGAGCAGCCGTCGCCCGTCCGCTTCGACGATAGGCCGGTTCGCGCAACTGGGCGTGGAGTACCTGCCGATCGAGATCGACAGCCGCTGTCCGCAATATGGCCCCTCATATCGGGTCCATTCGCTTGCTCATGTCGAAACACGGGCCGGGCCGCCGGTCATCATCATGCTTGATAGCGACACGATATTCATCGCCGAGCCCGACTTTTCGTTGGGCACATGCTCCGCCGCTGCCCGCCCGGTGGACAGCAAGGGGATGTGCACGACCGGCCCTGGTGACCCATTCGACGCTTATTGGAGGCAGCTATGCGTGCTTGCCGGTGTCGACTACGAGCACCTGCCGATCGTGCGCACGGGTGTCGACGGCATGGCTGTGCGCGCCAGCTACAATGGCGGGCTCATCGCCGCAAAAAGGGCGAGCGGCCTGTTTCAGCGCACCGAAGATATTTTCAGGAAGCTGGTGGCCGCCAATATGAAACCGTGGGCCGGCGCAGAGCCAACCTACGGCACCGGGACCGGCATTCTGCAGGGCGAGGCCACGGCCTTCTGGGGCACAAGCCAGGCTGCTTTCTCACTGGCGGCCACCGCCGGCAACCATTCCGTGCGGCTTTTGCCGGCCACGCATAATTTTCCGCTTCACAACTTCAACCGGGCCACGGCGCCCGACCCGGCGCGGCTGGTCCATATCCACTATCATGGACTGTTCAACGAGGGCTCTGCTGCCGCGAACCCGATGCTGGACGGAACGTTGGCGCTGCCTGCGGGAATAGCCGAATGGCTCGAGGCCCGGCTGCCATTGCGGGAAGAGCCGCCACCAGCCGCGCTGATGCCGAGCCGCGCGCGCCTTTCCCGGAGAAAGGCGATCCTCGTGCTTGGGATGCACCGCAGCGGGACCTCGATGCTTGCCGGCACCATCGCCGCATTGGGATCGGCCCGCCCCAAAAAACCGTTGCGCGCCGACGGCAACAATCCAAGGGGATACTGGGAAAGCACCCCGCTCAATTTCGCCAACGACGAACTGCTCGCATCGGCAGCCTCCTCGTGGCATGACTGGCGGCCGCTCAATCCGCAATGGCTGCAGTCGCCCGCGGCGGAGCGTCACCGCCACAAGATCAAGGCGATCCTGGCAAGCGAATACGGCGATGAACCGCTGTTTTTCGTCAAGGATCCCCGGATCTGCCGGTTCGTTCCGTTCATGTCGTCGATCCTTGCCGAGATGGAGGTCGAGCCGGTGGCTCTGCTTCCGCTCCGCAACCCCCTGGAGGTCGCTTACTCGCTGGAGCGGCGGGATGGATTGCCGCTGGCAAAATCCCTTTTGCTCTGGCTGAGGCACGTGCTCGATGCGGAATTTCATTCACGGCATATGCCACGTCATTTCATGCGCCACGAACAGTTGCTGATCGACTGGCGACATCATACGAACCGCGCGGCGGAGAAGACCGGCATCGTCTGGCCGATTCGCTCCGATCAGGCGGAGGCCGAAATCGGACGCTTCCTGACAGCGGACCTGCACCGTGAACGGGCAACAGTCGGGGACTTGCAGAGCCATCCGGATGTGACACCGCTGATACGCACCGCCTACGACATTCTATGTGCCATGGCGGACGACGGCGACAGCCAGAAACTGCGCGACGAACTGGACCTTATGCGAGCGAGATTCGATGACGCCTGCACTGTCGTGGGCGCCGCGGCAGCGGCCGAGTCAGACCATTTGCGCGGCGAGCGCGATGCAATCAACCGCGCCTATCATGAGCTCGGCCTCGAACGAAACGCATTGGTGCACGATCGAGACAATCTCGTTGCCGAACGCGCCGCACTGCTCGCGTCGCCCAGATGGCGACGATTGACAGCCCCGTTGCGGTGGATGCGAAGTCCGTCCAAGCGTCGAAAATGACGGCAATTGACGGATCGAGGCCTCTTCCCTGCTCGACACACTGTGACCCGCTGTCAARAAACCGTCACACGAAACCGGGYTCGCGCGTGCTAGAAATTGCGGAGGTGCCGCTGCGCGGCGCCACCTGTCGAAACCTGCATCTGGCACTGCGCCCATGGATATCGCCCTCGCCCCGGAAGGCACCGACCTGTCGCCTTACCTGCCTGACGAGCACGGGCTGTTCTTCATCTATCATTTCACCGCTGAGGGCGTGCGCACCAAGGACCCCGCGCAAGCGCGATGGACCTGGCGCAGCTACCAGATCACCGATCTGCACGCCCGCCAGGAAATCGCCGCCGAGAAGGCTCTGCCGGCCCCGGCGCGCGATGCTTTCCTCGCGCCCAGCCATGGCTGCCACATCGACTACGAGGATGACTGGCTGTTTGGCGACCTGCCGGACCTCAGACACGATTTTTCAGAGGCGCGCGGGCTCGTCCATTTCCGCTTCGCCTTCAACGACACGATGCTGATCGGCGCCCGCAAGCAGCCTCTGGAATCGGTCGATGCGGTCCGCAAGGCGGTGGAGAATGGATCGCGGAAATTCCGCTCACCAGCGGACCTGATCGAGGCGGTCATGGGTCAGTCGCTCGACGGCATGTCGGGCGAGCTCGGCAAACTCGGCGACACGCTCGACGGCATCGAGGACCGCRTCGTGYGCGAYGCATGGCACAATGAACGCCAGKCRCTGGTCGAGGCGCGCCGGCAGTTGGTGGTGATCCACCGGCAGATGGCGACGCTCACCAACCTGTTTCGCCATCTCGATCATTCGCATCGCGACGAGCTGCCCGACCTGATCAACGACATGGCGGCTCGGCTCTCGCATCGGGCGCTCACCCTCTACAATGACGGCGAGCAGTTGCAGGCGCGCACGAGGTTGTTGCAGGACGAATTGATGGCCAAGCTGACCATGCAGTCGAACCAGCTCCTCTATGTTCTCTCCGTCATGACGGCGGTGCTGCTGCCGATGACCATCATCTCGGGACTGTTCGGCATGAATGTCGGCGGGCTGCCGCTGGTCGATACGCCAGCGGGCTTCTGGGTGGTGACGGCTGTGTCGGTGGTCATCGCTTTGGCCACCTACCTGTTCGTCAGGCGGCTCGGCCGCGGGTTGTAGCGGCGGCCCGGCGGGCCGTAACCAGCATCGACCAGGAATAGATCGCCAAGGCTGCCCAGATCAGGGCAAAGGCGATGGCCTGTGCCGTGCCGAACGGTTCATCGAAAATCAGAACGGCAATCAGGAACACCATGGTCGGCGCGATATATTGCATGATGCCGATGGTGGAGAGCCGCAGCAGCTTGGCGCCGAAGGCGAACAACAGCAATGGTATCGACGTGACCGGACCGCAGCCGATCAGCAGGGCAGTGTCGGTGCCGTTGCTGGACACGATGTGGTCCTGTCCTGTCG
>NZ_JBFUGJ010000319.1:0-6759 GCF_056402975.1 Mesorhizobium sp. P3_A9
CAACCGAGGGATGGCAAGATAAAAGGGCGCACATTGCGCGGCGGTCGGTTGGTTGTATTTGCTGGGCTTCTTGCCGCTTTCCGCACATTGCTGCGAACAGGCGCAATGTGCTGAACGCATGCAAATCATTGTATTTGCTATACTTTTGGCAGGGTGAGGGCGCATGCGATGCCCGATGAGGGCGAGTTCCGCGTCCGTCCAGGTCGCATTCGCTCGACACGAGCCCAATCGTCGCGGCCCTTCATCGCCCAAGCTCTTGCTGCCGTTCAGAAGTCTGGCGGCGGCGTGTCGCGGGCCGGAGGGATCGGGTCAGGCAAGCGCTCGCAGTTCGGACGTGGCAGGGCAGCGAGCGTCCAGGCCAACCGCTTGCTTACCGGCCGCTCCCGCGTCGCCATGATCAAGGCCCGCGTGGTTCGTCATTCGAAGCGTGGCGCGCCACTGGCGATCCACCTCAACTATCTGCGGCGCGAGGGCGTCACACGCGACGACGCGAGAGCCCGCATGTTCGGACCAGAAGTCGACGAAGCGTCGCCCCCGGATTTCGTCGCGCGCTGCAACGACGACCGGCATCATTTCCGCTTCATTGTCTCGCCCGAGGATGCCGTCGAAATGGCCGACCTGAAATCCTTCACCCGCGATCTCATGGGTCGCATGCAACAGGATCTCGGCACGGCGCTCGACTGGATCGCGGTCGATCATTGGAACACCGACAATCCGCATGTCCACGTCATCCTGCGCGGCCGGGCCGACGACGGACAGGACCTGGTGATCTCACGCGACTACATCAGCCGGGGAATGCGCGATCGCGCCAGCGACCTGGTCACGCAGGAGCTTGGCCCCCGGTCCGATCTCGAAATCCGCCGGCATGTCGAGCGTCAGGTCGACGCCGAGCGGTGGACCGGGCTCGACCGCCAGTTGCTCCGGGACGCACGCGACAACGGTGTCATCGATCTCGCGCCGCATGCCGATCGCCAGCCTGATGAATTCATCGTGCTCAAGGTGGGGCGGCTGCGCAGACTGGAGACACTCGGGCTTGCCGAGCAACTCGGTCCCGGCCAATGGGTTGTCAGCGACAGCGCGGAGGCAACGCTGCGTGCGATGGGTGAGCGCGGCGATATCATCAAACGCATGCAGCGCGCATTCTCGGCCCGCGATATCGAGCGCGCGAGCGCCAGTTATGTAATCGCGGCCGAGACCATTGATGAGACGATTATCGGCCGCCTGATCGAGCGCGGACTGGATGACGAACTCAAGGGCACCGCCTATGCGGTCATCGATGGCGTCGACGGCCGTTGCCATCACGTCCGGCTCGCCGATATCGAGGCGGCGGGCGATGGTGCGCCGGGCTCGATCGTCGAGCTGCGCACATTTGAGGACGCCCAGGGACGCCGGCGGGCGGCGCTTGCCGTGCGCTCCGATCTCGACATCGGCGGACAGGTCGATGCGGACGGGGCGACCTGGCTCGACCGGCAGGCGCTCGCGCGTCCCGCGGCGGCACTATCGGATGGCGGCTTCGGCGCCGAGGTCCGCCTGGCGCTCGAAAGGCGCGCCGAGCACCTGGTCGGACTGGGGCTGGCTGAGCGGAAGCCGGGCGGAACAGTCTTTGCGCGCAACTTGATCGGCACGCTGCGACAACGGGAACTCGACGCGCTCGGAAGCAGGCTGGCAGCCCAAAGTGGCCGGTCGTTCAACCGTGCCGGCAGCGGCGACTTCGTGTCCGGCACCTACAGCCAGCGCTTTGCGCTCGCATCTGGCCGTTTCGCGATGATCGATGACGGCCTCGGCTTCCAGCTTGTGCCCTGGACGCCTTCTTTGGAGCGCCATCTCGGCAATCACGTCTCCGGTGTTGTCCGCGCTGATGGCGGCACCGATTGGAGTTTCGGCCGCAAGCCTGGTCTCGGCCTGTGACCGCGCTCTCCCTTGCGCCGGGGATCTTGGGCTGCCGATCCCCTGTCTTCCTTGCCGGCAGCGCGACGCGACGCGATCGGTGCGAGACGGCTGTTGAATCTCGCATCAACCTTGCTGACTTTTCGCCACGAGGAGGAACCAATGTCGGGAACGAAAGTCCTTTGGGGGCAGATCGTCATTGTCTTCCTGATTGTGCTCTTGACGATCTGGGGATCGACGCAATGGTCCGCGTGGCAACTGGGCTATCAGCAGCAACTGGGGGTGCCGTGGTTCGTCATCGGCGGCATGCCAGTCTACTATCCGCCTGCCATCTTCTGGTGGTGGTATTTCTATGATGCCTATGCGCCTGGCATCTTTGCGCGTGGCGGCCTCATTGCCGCCTCGGGCGGCTTCATCGCGATCGCCGTGGCGATCGGCATGTCGCTCTGGCGTGCCCGCGAGGCGACGAAGGTCGTGACCTACGGTTCCGCCCGCTGGGCCGATAGGAGCGAGGTGCAGGCGGCAGGCCTGCTCGCGCCGGACGGCGTGGTGCTGGGCCGGTACGGGCCGCACTATCTACGCCATGACGGGCCGGAGCATGTGCTTTGCTTTGCCCCGACGCGTTCGGGCAAGGGTGTCGGCCTCGTCGTGCCGTCGCTGCTGACCTGGCCCGGCTCGGCCATCGTCCATGACATCAAGGGCGAGAACTGGAGCCTCACCGCCGGCTTCCGCGCCCGGCACGGCCGGGTGCTGCTGTTTGATCCGACCAATGCAAGATCGGACGCTTACAACCCTTTGCTCGAGGTTCGCCGTGGTGAATGGGAGGTGCGCGACGTGCAAAACATCGCCGACATTCTTGTCGATCCGGAAGGCTCGCTTGAACGGCGCAACCATTGGGAAAAGACGAGCCACGCGCTTCTGGTCGGCGCGATCCTGCATGTGCTCTATGCCGGACCGGACAGGACCCTGGCCGGCGTCGCGGCATTCCTCTCCGATCCCAAGCGGCCGATCGAAKCGACCCTGGCAGCGATGATGACGACGGCGCATCTGGGGCAGGRCGGACCCCAYCCCGTTATCGCCAGCGCSGCMCGGGARYTGYTGAACAAGTCTGACAACGAACGCTCCGGCGTGCTCTCGACCGCGATGTCCTTCCTTGGGCTCTATCGCGATCCGGTGGTGGCGCAGGTGACCCGCGCCTGCGGCTGGCGCATCGCCGATCTGGTCGCCGATTCTCGTCCGGCGACGCTCTACCTCGTTGTTCCGCCCTCCGACATCAGTCGCACCAAGCCGCTGATCCGTCTCATCCTCAACCAGATCGGCCGCCGCCTGACCGAGGATTTGCAGGCGAGGGCGGATCGCCATCGATTGCTTCTGATGCTGGACGAGTTTCCGGCGCTCGGACGACTCGACTTCTTCGAATCCGCGCTCGCTTTCATGGCCGGCTATGGGCTGAAGAGCTTCCTGATCGCGCAGTCTCTCAATCAGATCGAGAAGGCCTACGGGCCGAACAATTCCATACTGGACAATTGCCATGTGCGCGTCAGCTTCGCGACCAATGACGAGCGCACCGCCAGACGTGTCTCCGACGCCCTTGGTACGGCAACCGAGCTGAAGGCGATGAAGAACTATGCCGGTCACCGGCTCTCGCCATGGCTCGGTCATCTCATGGTTTCGCGCTCGGAGACGGCGCRGCCATTGCTGACGCCCGGCGAGATCATGCAATTGCCGCCTGGTGACGAGATCGTCATGCTGGCGGGCACGCCGCCGATCCGCGCGAAGAAGGCGCGCTATTTTGAAGACCCGCGGTTGCGAGAGCGCATCCTGCCGCCACCCGCACCTAGGGCGCGAGCCGAGCCGGAGCCTGACGATTGGACAACGCTTCCGTTGCCGCTTCCGCCAGCGGGGATGGCTGCCGCGCCCGTCGCGGTGAAAACCCAGCAGGAATCGACGGATTCCGAGTTGCGGCGTCAACCCGAACTCGATCCCCCGGCCACGGCGGAGCCGCCGCTCGTCAACGAATTCGAGATCGACGCGCCTGACGAGGCGGATGATCTCGCTGCAAGCAGCAGCCGGATGGCTGGCCTTGTGCGGGGCGTGGCGCGTCAGATCGCGCTCGATCCGGACGATGGCATGGAGCTGTGACGACTGTGCCGGCGACGAAGAAAAAGGTGCAGATTTCTGTCTATCTTGATCCTGCCGTGATGGCGGCGCTGCTCGACTATGCTGCCCGGCGCGATCGCTCGCAGTCGCTCATCGCTGAAGCGGCGATCGCCTCTTTCCTCTCGCCCGACGCCGACGCGCAAAGCGAGGCGGCGATCTCCAGGCGTCTCGACCGGGTCGACCGCCGGATCGCGCGGCTGGAGCGCGATGTCGGCATCTCGATTGAAACGCTGGCGGTGTTCATCCGCTTCTGGCTCGCGACCACGCCTGCCTTGCCGGAACCGATGGCGCAGGCGGCGCGCGCCAAGGCAAGCGAGCGCTACGATGCATTCGTCTCTGCTCTTGGCAGGCGCCTGGCCAAGGGACCGACCTTGCGGCAGGAAATCCCCGAAGACGTTGTGCCGTCCAGCGATGCGGAATGACGATGAAAGGCATGTCGGCAGAGGCGCCGCCCACGCTAGGGCGGCGGCGCCCGCTCTGTTGATGCCGGCTGGGTTCTGCTGCTGATGGCGCTCAGTTGGCGGCTCCGCACAATTGCGACGTCGTCAGTCCTGGCGGCACGTTTTCCGTGGGACCAAATCCGTACTTGGCCATGAGGGTGGCGATCGTGCCGTTTGACATGACCTTCGCCAGACCCTGATTGTAGAGGTCGCGCAGTTCGCCATCGTCCTTCCTGAACGCGATCGCGATGTAGCTGATCGACTTCTCGTCCGTCGTGAACGGGCTGGCGCGCTCCAGGTCGGGGGTCCTGTTGCCGGCCAGCAGCCCGATCACCGTCGGGGACGAGAACACCGCGGCGTCGATGCGGCCGGCGCGCAGTGCGGCGATGTTGGTCTCGATATCGGGGAACTGCAGGATGCGGTCCTCCGGCACGCCCTCGGTGATGGCGTTCTTGATGACATTGCTGCCGCGGCCGCCGCCCATGATCGCGTCGGATTTCTTGGCAAGATCCGCATAGCTATGGATCGCCTTGGGGTTGCCGGCGAGCACGATCGCCGCGTCGTCCGATCTCAGGTCGGGCGCGCCGAAGGCGACCTGTTGGCATCGCTCCGGCGTTATCGACAGGCCGGATGCGACGGCATCGAAACGCCCGGCCATCAGGCCCGGGATCAAGGCGCCGAACTCGGTGACCTCGAAGTCGACCTGCTTGACGCCGAGATCGGCGAAGGCAGCTCTGAGGAGATCCGGATGCCAGCCGAGCAACTCGCCGGTTCCCTCCTTCTTGTAGCCCCACGGCGAGCGGTTATGGATGCCGATGACGATGCGTCCTTCCTTCAAGACGCGTTCTTTCGTGGTCTCCGCCGCGGCCGGTAGTAGAGATCCAACAAGCGCGGCATAGGCGATGCAGGCCAGGCCAATGGCGGCAGATCGGGCTCGAAATTTCATCGGTGCAGTCCTCCCGTGAGATTGAGTTGTTGCGCGCAGGCGTTCCGCCTCAGCCGCGCGACGCTACGTTTGAAGGCGGCAATTCGTCAATATAGATATACAAAATATGTACAGAATATTGCGATATCAGCAGTGAGGGCTCTCGCTCGTGGCGACGAGGGGAATACGTTTGTTCGTGAGTTGCGATTGGGTTGATGGTGGAATTCGCGGCCTTGATCTACGCGGCCTGGTGCGTATTTCCTCCAGGTCGCCGTTGCCAACCCTGGAGGCGACGAAACGCCATCCAGAGGGCTCCCGCGCAATCGTGACAAGGCAGCCTCGCTCTTCGGCGCCTGTCAACAAGGTGCTCACCAACAAGAAACTGCTGCCGACATCGGAGCATAAACTCTACGGCCTGCGGCACACTTTCGAGGATCGGGCTGACGGCAGTTGAGGCGCCTGAGGAAGCAATCGCTCCCTTTATGGGCCGCAGATGTATGCGGCCGAAATACGCGCCGCACCATCCTTGGCGCAGAGGCGCCTGTGTGGCTTCAAAGAATCGCCTCTATTCGACCCGCGAGGATCAGACTGATGGGAACGTAGGGTTTATCGTCTTCTTGTTTGTTATCTGCCAGCTTGCTCTGAGGACCATTTGACCCGTTTCGCCAGGAATTCAGCGAAAGGCTTTACATTCATCCCAACGCTAGCCTGTTCAAGCCCAGCGAGGTATGCCTTCCGGTCCTCCACTCTCACCACTGTCCAGGCATAGCCGCCTGATGCCAGCATGGCATTCATCAGAAAGCGAGCCACGCGTCCGTTTCCGTCAGGATAAGGGTGAACATAGCCGAGAAGCCAATGCCCCAGAACAGCGCGAACTGCGGGGTCTGCTTCGGCTTCTAGTAGATCGAATAGCGCATCCATGCCGTCGAGTACCGCCTCCACACGCGGCGGTACGTGAGATGACCCCTTGAGATACACAGGGTGGTTTCGATAACCGGCGAGAGCGCTCGCTTTCAGTATGCCTGCACTCACTGAGGGCGCGAAGAGCTCCCTATACCATTCGCGATGCGCATCCCTTGTCAGTTTACCCGCAGGTGCGCCGTCGATAATCGCGGCAACCGCATCCTTGACCTTTTGGAACGCCTGATAGTAGCCGCGGGCGGCCAGCGCATCGCGGTTCTTACGATCTGCTTCATCGATCTCTGGATTCCAGCCGCCATCGCGCACGCGATCGATCAGTTCTGGCGTAACGCTGTAGCCTTCAATCGACAACGAATGATAGGCATCGCTCTCATAAATATCTTCCACGAATTTCATATAGCTATCCTTGTCGGACGGCAGCCCGGG
>NZ_JBFUGJ010000320.1:0-6731 GCF_056402975.1 Mesorhizobium sp. P3_A9
CCACCATGTCGGAACCGCCCAGGATGCGTTTTGCAACCTTCCTGATGACGCTTGAGTCGTCGACGAACATGCAGCGTTTCATTCCGGGTCCTCTTTGCCCTTGGGCAATCCGGTCGTGCGGGCATCTGGTGACCACCCTAGACCGATCTGGTAAAGAACCCGAAAAGCCTTTAGGTAAAATTTTTGCAAAGATGCCGTCTGAAGGACTTTTCTTTGCAGATGCTTCCATGCGGCCGATCGGGAAAGGCTCAACGCTTACGATCGAGCCATCACGGCAATATTAGACATTTGAAATACTTTATTTTGCCTTGCAAATCGGCCGGATGCTCAGGCCGCCGAAAGCACGATTTCTTCCGCCGTCGCATGGATCGATATCGTCATGCCGGCCTCGCGGGCCAGAAGCAGCGTGTAGTAAGGCTGCACCGAATGCGCATCGATCGGCTCTTCCGGCTTGTGGCCGGAATGCAGTTCGAGGAATTTCGGCGGCACGCGCAGCATCGGGCCGCTTGCCGAAAGCGAAATGCGCGGCTCGGTGTCGAGATTCTCGAGGGTGACGACCAGCTTGCCGCCGCGCGGAATGGCGGCATTGGCGACCAGGATCAGGTTGAGCAGCAGCTTGACCTTGTTCTTGGGCAGCAGCGCGCGCGCGCCGTTCCAGATCAGTTCCGGTTTTTCGTTCTTGAGGAAGGCGATTGCCACCGCTTCGGCATCGCCGGTGTCGATCAACATGCCGGCGGAACCCGCCGCGCCGAAGGCGATGCGGGCGAACTGCAGCCTGGCCGAGGCGTTCTTGGCGCTCTGGCGGATGAGCCGCATGGCGTCTTCGTCGGCGCCGCCCTCGTCAAGCAGTTCAAGCCCGTTGTTGATCGCGCCGACCGGCGAGATGATGTCGTGGCAGACGCGGCTGCACAGAAGCGCCGCCAGGTCGACCGCGGAGAGGGTGAACAGATCGGCCATCGGCGAAAATCCCTGCAAAATTCCACAATTCGTGGCCGAGCGATTGATCGTCGCGCCTGCCCAACACGAATCACGCTTCAACCCGAGGCTTTCTGAATACACAGCACTCGTACGTACAGCAACAAACGCGAAATTGTCGTCACGGCAAATGGCGTGTTCGCGTAGCCTGCCGGCCCCGCGCGCCCCCAAAAGCCAGCCTTCGAACCGCCATCTTCCTGTGGGAGTTAATGGTTGAAAAAGGATTACGGCATAGTTTGCCCCTAACAGTCATCCTTAACGGCCGCCTAAAGAGCCGGACCGGATGCGAGGCGTCGGCGAAAGTGCTCCATGACGGAGATTGGAAGCATGTTTTCCCGATACTACGACCGGAGTTTCCTCCGCGTCATCTCAGGCCGGAACTTTCTCCGTGTCTGCTCAATGGCGATCACGCTCATGGGCGTTCTCGTCTTCTCGACCTCAGCCCTGCGGGCCCAGGAATACACCGCTCAGGAGATTGTCGATTCCGGCCACAAGTTCTTCGGCGCGACATCGGGTGGGCTCGCCACCGTCGTCGAGAAGATCTTCTCCTCCTACGGCTTGCCCAATGGCTATCTGCTCGGTGAGGAGGGGTCGGGCGCGCTGATCGGCGGCCTGACCTATGGCGAAGGCACGCTCTACACCAAGAATGCCGGTGACCACAAAGTGTTCTGGCAAGGTCCGTCGCTGGGCTGGGATTTCGGCGGCGAAGGGTCCCGGGTGATGATGCTGGTCTACAATCTCGACGATGTCGGCAACCTCTATAACCGCTATGGCGGCGTGGCCGGGTCGGCCTATGTGGTGGCGGGTGTCGGTTTCAATGTGCTGAAGAACAACAATGTGCTTCTGGTGCCGATCCGCACCGGTGTCGGCGCCCGGCTCGGCGTCAATCTCGGCTATTTGAAGCTGACCGAGCGGGCGACGTGGAATCCGTTCTAAAGTCCCGCTGGTTTTGACCGCAATGCCGACTTTTCGATGGGATTTGTAGGCCTGTGACCCCCAATGCGCCGCGGCAAGCTCTTGCCGCAGCGCCGGATTTCCGCCATGCCAGTATGATGCGGTTCAATCCAAGTGGTTGCCGCCGATAGCGGGTTGTCCTTTGGTYCAGTCGRTCCTGTTCTTYGCTCTCGGCTTTCTSTGCGCCGGCTTTCTGGCGCTGATGGTGGCTCCGGCCGTCTGGCGGCGTGCCGTCGCCTTGACCCGCAGGCGCATCGAGGCCTCTATTCCGCTGACGCAGTCCGAGATCCAGGCCGACAAGGACCGCATCCGGGCCGAGTACGCCATGGCGACGCGCCGCCTCGAAATGAACGTCAAGGCGTTGCGCGAGAAGGCGGCCGAACAACTCGTCGAGATCAATCGCGGCCGCGAGGCGTTGAAAGGGCTGGCGGTCGAGCGCACGGACAAGAACCACGCGCTCGCCGAACTCGGCGCCAAGAGCGAGGCGCTGCGGCAGCGCGAAGAGGAACTGCATCAGCTTTCGGAGCGGCTCAAGGAAACCGAGCGCAWGCTGGARAAGCGKGCGCTCGARCTCGAAAAGCTGGAGCACATGTAYGACGAYGCCAGYTTYTCCTCCWCCAGCCGSCAGATCGAGCTCGTGGCGCGCGAATCCGAATTGCAGAAGCTTGCCAGCGACATCTCGCTGCTGCGCGGCCAGCGCAAGGAAGCGGATCGGCGCCAGCAGGAGATCGCGGCCGAAAGCAAGGCCGCGCGCGATGCCCTGAAGGCGGAGAAGAAAAGGGCGTCCGAACTCGACAAGAAGGTCGAACGGCTGCTGGCAACGCTCGCCGATCGCGAAGACAAGCTCGACCGCCGCGAAAACGAGCTGGCGCGGCTGCGCGAAAAGGCTAAGGCCGAGGACGGCGGGCCGGCCTTGCGGCTGGTCGGCAAGCCGGATGAAGCGGGCAGACATGACGAGGCCACGCGGCGCGATGATCTGGATCAGGCGATCGCCAAGCTCGACAGCGATCGCGAGCGGCTGGAGGCGAGGCTGACGGCGCTGGCGCGCGAGAACAAGCGGCTCAAGGCGGATCTCGGCGTCATGGCATCGTCGGGTTCGGCGAATGGCACCGCCGCGCTGCGCGAGCAGATGAATGAGTTGGCGGCTGAAGTCGTCCACCTGACGGCCAAGCTCGAGGGACCTGATTCACCGATCGCCAAGGCGCTGGCGGCCCCGGCGGACAGCGGATCCGACGGCGGCGACCGCAGCCTTGCCGACCGCGTGCGGGCCTTGCAGAAGGCGGCCGCGAACTGAGGCGGCGGTGCGGGCTATCCCCTTGCGCGGGGTACCTACAGCATCAGCGCGAAAATCGGTGCAGGGCAATAGCTGACGCTGCGGCGACGTTCAGGCTGTCGAAGCCTTTCGACATGGTGATCCGCACGGTTTGCAGACGCGCAAGCAGGCTTTCGGGAAGGCCTTCGCCCTCAGTGCCAAGATAGAGCGCCAGGCGCCCGGCCAGCTTTGCATCGCGAATGTCTATTCGTCCGCGCGGCGACAGGGCGAATTGTTCAAACCCCTGTTCGGCGAGCATCGCCGTAAAGCCGGAGATGTCGGTGAAGGAGGCGAAGGGTACTTTCAGCGCCGCGCCGACCGAAACGCGGATCGCCTTGCGGTACAGCGGATCGCAGCACGTGGCGTCCATCAGCACGGCATCGGCGCCGAAGGCGGCGGCATTGCGAAAGATCGAGCCCATATTGTCGTGGTTGGCGATGCCGACGAGCACCACCACCAGGGCCTGAGCGGACAAGGCATCCAGCAATGGCCCGGCCGCCAGCGGCGCCTCCTTACGGCCGATGGCCAGGATGCCGCGATGCATGTGGAAGCCGGCAATCGCATCCATCACCGTGCTGGTGACGACGTAGACCGGCAGGTCCGCGGGCGCCTTGTGAAGGATATCGTTCAGGCCGCTGAGCCGGTTTTCCAGGACCAGAACGGAGTCCGCGCCAAAGCGGCCGGACGACAGGAGCAGATCGAGCACCACCTTGCCTTCGGCRACGAARCGGCCKTGCCGGCCGGCGAGRTCACGTTCGCGGATATCGAGATAGGCTGCGACGCGCGGATCCCGCGGGTCGTCGATGCGAATTGGGTCCATGTCCTCCGCTCAAAAATCGAGAGCGCGGTTCGTGCGTCGAGAAAGACACACAAGCCACGCTCCGGAAATCGTTAGCGAGGTAAACGGCCGCAGGAGCGCCCGGTCAAGTCCCGGCGCGGCGCAATCTGTGCGCCATCTGGGACAGGTCCTCCTTGCCGCTGCCGAAAATACCATCCAGCACGACAAGCAGCTCGCGCACGGCATCGGATTTGCAGGAGTAGTAGATCATCTGACGGTCGCGGCGGGTGTCCACGAGGTCAAGCGCCCGCAGCTTGGCAAGATGCTGGGAGAGGGCGGATTGGCTGAGCATCACCTTTTCGGCGATAGCGCCGACCGACATTTCACCGTCGATCAGATAGCTCATGATCAACAGCCGTTTTTCGTTGCCCATCAGCATCAGAAATTCGGCAGCCGATTCGGCGTTTGCTATTAGCTTTGTCGAGACCATGAATGCCCCATGCTGTTTGTTCATCGAGGCGCCATGGGGGCAATGGGGCCTGAATCCAAAAAATCACTTGCGAACGGCCCCTGACGAGTCAGCGCCATCTCTGAAAGGTAGAACATTTCTTTCAAATCTCAAGTGTTGCTTTTGATCAAATGCAATTAAGTTTGGCTATTTTCCTGCCCGGCAGCCCTGCCGCTCCTGGCCATCTCGACCAGAGCGGGTCTCAACTCCCGCGCCGATACCAGGGGTTGTGGGAAGAATACTCGGCAAACATTGTCTCTCGACACCAGATCCATGCCATCGGCGTCCAAACCGGCGATGCTCCAGCCGTCGCCAGATGCCCCGGCAAAATGATGCGCATAAACGGCGATCGCGTCGAGATGGTCCGCGTTCATGTGCTCGACGGCGGATTGTTCGCTCGCCGCAAGTTCTTCGACGATGGGACCGACGGCGACAAGATCGGAGCGATCGAGCAGATAGGCCTTGCCGAAGCCGCCATTGAGGCTGGCGCGTTGCGGCTCGAGGCGAAAGATCGAGAAGTCGCCGAGCCCGGCATAGAGGCTGGCCTTGGGATTGCGGTTGAGATAGCGGCGCTCGGCGCGAGCATGCGCCTCCGAGCCACGTTCGAGCCGCGATGCCTGGCAGATCAGCGTCAGGCGCGGATGCGCCAACGGGTCGCCCTTGCCGGGCTCGCCGAGCAGCAGGGAACAGCGTGGCTCGGCAAGCATGGCAGGCGTGTGCGCCGACAGCATCGAGACCAGGATCAGCGGCGCGCCGTCGATGTCTGTGGCGACGCCGACCCGGCTTGCCAGCGGCGACCCGGTCTGCGGCTCCAGCACCGCCAGGGCGCCGAAGCGGGCGCTGCGCAGAAGCGTCTTCGCCAACCGGATCGCCTCGGCGTCGGTTTCGCGGATCACGTCCTTCTTTCGATCGTCCAAGGGTCTTGCTCTGCCAAGTTGATTACTTCGGCGCCATGCGGATGGCGCCATCGAGGCGGATGGTCTCGCCGTTGAGCATCTGGTTTTCGACGATGTGCAGGGCAAGTGCGGCATATTCGGATGGTTCGCCGAGGCGCGACGGGAAGGGCACGGCGGCGCCCAGTGAATCCTGCACATCCTGCGGCATGCCGGCCATCATCGGTGTCTTGAAGATGCCGGGTGCGATGGTGCAGACGCGGATGCCGGAACGGGCAAGGTCGCGCGCCACCGGCAGTGTCATGCCGACGACGCCGCCCTTGGAGGCGGAATAGGCGGCCTGGCCGATCTGGCCATCATAGGCGGCGACGGAAGCGGTGTTGACGATGACGCCACGCTCGCCGCCCTGCAGCGGCTCGAGCTTGGCCGCGCGGTCGGCGACCAGCCGGATCATGTTGAAGGTGCCGATCAGGTTGACCTCGATCACCTTGCGGTACTGGTCGAGCGGATGGGGTCCATCCTTGCCGATCGTCTTCACGCCAATGGCGATGCCGGCGCAATTGACCAGGATGCGCGGCTCGCCCAGCTTGCTCGCCGTCTCGGCGACGGCTGCGGCACCACTGTCGGCGCTGCTGACGTCGCATTGCACGGCAATGCCGCCGATCTCGGCCGCGACCTTGGCGGCGCGATCGATGCCGACATCGAAGATGGCGACGCGGGCGCCTTTGGCGGCAAGCGCACGCGCCGTCGCTTCGCCAAGACCGGAGCCGCCGCCGGTCACGATCGCGATCTGGCCGTTCGGATTCATGGCATCATTCCTTCCTGTGAAAGTAGGAAAGGATCAGTGCCAGATCGAACGGGAAGGTCAAGCCATTGCCTAGACGTGCTCTGCGATCCTGGCCTGGCTGGCATGACCGACCTCGCCCGTGAGCCTGGCGACCGCGCCCGGCGTGATCTCGTGCGACAGAAGCCGGTCGAGATCGACGGGGCGCGGCATCGAGATCTGGCCGCGCGGGATGCGCTTGAAGCCGAGCGGCCCGTAATAGGGCTCGTCGCCGACCAGTATGACGGCCGGCGCGCCGGCCTTGACGGCTGCCTCCAGTGCGATCGCCACCAGCCGGCGGCCGATGCCGAGATTCTTGAAGGCCGGCCGCACGGCGAGCGGCCCGAGCATCAGCGCGCGGCCGGCGCCGGCGGCAATGCGGGTCATGCGCACCGAGGCGACGACGAGGTCGCCGTCGACCGCGACAAAGGACAGCGCGCGCTCGTGGCCGCCGGCTTCGCGGATCTTGTAGGCGGCCAGCACGAAAC
>NZ_JBFUGJ010000321.1:0-6713 GCF_056402975.1 Mesorhizobium sp. P3_A9
CCTCGCCTTCGCGCGGACCGTCGAGGTCGACCTCCATGATCTCCAACGGCTTTCCGGCGGCGACAGCGACAGCGGCGCGGGTTTTCATGCGTGCTCTCCAATTATTTTCGATACCGGCCTGCCGTCGACAGGGCGGTTCTTAACGGCTCGCGGCATGATGGCCGCTAGCCAACCGCTTGCGCGAGCTTCACCTTGTGCCAGGCGATGATGTCCATCAGTTCCGGCGAGAACGCGTCGTGGGCGGGAATCCCGGCCTGGGCCAGGGTACCGCGCACGCTGGCCATGCTGGTCGCCGGCGTCCCAGTCTCGACGAGCGAAGACACAAAGGCCGCGAACTCGATCTTCGGCTGGTGCTTATCCGTCGCCAGTTCGGGATGCACGAATTCGAGGCCGTAGAAATGGTGATCCGGATCGGACACCTTGCCGACCATATGCGTCCCACAGGATTTGCAGCGGTGGCGTTCGATCTTCTGCGTGGCGTCCACGGCCTCGAGCTTGTCGCCATGCGCCTTGACCTCGACGCAGCCCGCCGGCACGACCGCGATCTGCGCGAAGACGGCACCGGCAGGCTTCCAGCATTTCGAACAGCCGCACAGATGGTTGTGCGCCACCGCCTGGTACATCGCGATCTCCACCGGCTCGCTGGCACATCTGCAGCGCGCCGTGAATGCTCCGACCGGCGAAGCCGAAAACGTTCGCCCGACAGCCGGGTGCAGCACGGCGGTCTCGCCGCGCAGCGCCTCGGCCCGCGCCTTCAGCGCGCTGTTCAGGTCATTATAGGCCGTTCGCAAATTGGTATCGATGCTGGGCCAGCGTTCGTCAGCCATCGGACCATTGAAGATCTCGTTGTGGCGCACCCGCGTGCCGCCATTCCCGGTCGGCTCCAGGATGAAGATGTGCTCCGCGCTGAACACGCCGCCAGGCGCCTGGCTCAGCCAGCGCAGTTCCCGCGCTCCCACGATGCGGGTGATCGTCGGCGTGACCTCGCGCTCGGGAACGTTGGGCTGGCGCAGCGTACCGACGACGCGCTGTCCAACCGTCGTCCGTCCGCGCAGCGCCGGCAAGGCCGGGTTCCATTCGCCGTAGCGCTCGAGATCGTCCAGCACGGCCCACACGGTCTGTGGCGG
The DNA here is from genome assembly GCF_056402975.1 of Mesorhizobium sp. P3_A9. NCBI lineage: Bacteria > Pseudomonadati > Pseudomonadota > Alphaproteobacteria > Hyphomicrobiales > Phyllobacteriaceae > Mesorhizobium > Mesorhizobium sp. P3_A9. The sequence continues at coordinate 1,128 of NZ_JBFUGJ010000321.1, forward strand.
TGCGTCGATGACGATCTCGGTTTCGAGCAAGCGCATGGAGCATCCTCATTCCTGGACCAGATTTATGTTCTGGAGTGTGGCAGCGCGCTAATGCGCGGCCGTCGTGGCGGAGACGCCGAGATAGGCGCTCATCACCTTTGGGTCGTTGAGCAGATTTGGCGCCGTGTCCTCGCCGACGATCCTTCCGGTCTCGATCAGGTAGCCGCGATCAGCGGTCTTGAGGCTCAGCCGCGCATTCTGCTCGACAAGCAGGATGCCGAAGCCTTCGCGGGCGATGATGGCGAGTGATTTGAATAATTCCTTGGACAGCAGCGGCGACAGTCCGAGCGAGGGCTCGTCCAGCATCAGGATGTCCGGTTTCGACATCAGCGCCCTGCCGATCGCGACCATCTGCTGTTCGCCGCCCGACATGGTCTGCGCCAATTGGCGAGGGCGTTCGGCGAGCCGGGGGAACAGGCCGTAGACGAAATCAAGCATCTTTCCCGCATCGGCTTTCGCGCGCCTGGCATGGCTTCCAAGCCGCAAATTCTCCGCCACGGTGAGTTCACCAAAGATGCCTCGGCCTTCCGGAACCAGCGCGATCCCCTCCTCCACCATCAGATGGGCGTCGAGTTTCGTGACATCCTTGCCGTTCATGACGATGCTGGTGCCGGGCTCCGTCCCGACAAGCCCGGCGACGGCGCCGAGGAAGCTGGACTTTCCGGCGCCATTGGCGCCCAGGATGACACAGATCTCGCCCTTGGAAACGCGCGCGGAAACACCTTCTAGCGCGACGTGCCGCCCGTAGCGGACGCCGAGATTGGACACCTCAAGCATCGTCATCTCCCAGATAGGCGCGGACAACCTCCGGGTCGGCCAGGACGCTGGCCGACTTACCGTCGGCGATCTTCGTACCGGAATTCATGACCACGCAGCGCTGGCAAAGCGAGCGTATGGCATCCATCACATGCTCGACCATGATGATCGTCCGACCCTGTGCGCTGATCTCGCGGATGAGTTCTATACCGACCCTCAACTCGCTCGGGTTGAGGCCGGCGAGCCATTCGTCGAGCAACAGGACATGAGGGTTTCCCGCAAGTGCACGGGCGAGTTCGATCCTCTTCTGGTCGATGTAGGTCATGGCGGCGACGGGAACCTCCTCGCGACCCTTCAACCCGACCCGCTCCAGCAGATCGCGGGCAAGCGTCAGCGCCTCGCTGCCCCAGAGCCTGTTGTGCCCGAAGACGGCGCCGGCGACGACGTTCTCTACCGCGCTCATGGACGGCAGAACGCGTACCAGCTGGAAGGTCCGGGCGACGCCAATGCGGGCGATCTTGTGGGCCGCCAGTCCGGCGATGGGCTGTCCGGAAAGGAGGATGTTACCCGATGTCGGCGACAGCGCCCCCGATATGAGGTTGAGCATCGTCGTCTTGCCCGAGCCGTTCGGACCGATCAGTCCCAACAGTTCGCCCTTGGCGACTTCGAAACTCACGTCGTTGACGGCGACGAGGCCGCCGAAGGCCTTGCGCACCCGATTGACGGTCAGGAGAGGAACGCTCATCTGCCCTCCTCGGCGGTCGTTGCCAGCAGGCTTTTGTCGATGGAGCGGCGGCGGCGGAACAGGGTTTCCAACTGGCCGGTTACGCCGTCGGGGAGCACATAGACGATCGCCAGAAACGCGAGTCCCATGATCACCGCAGTCTGGTTCGGGAAGTGGCCCGAGATGAAGTCCATCACCACGGTGAAAGGAATAACGCCGACCAGGGGTCCCCAAAGGCGGCGCGTGCCGCCGAGCAGCGCCATGATGACCACGAGGAAGGACGTCATCGGATTGAACGCCGCATCCGGTGTGATGTAGCTGTAGCGGGGCGCCATGATCGCGCCGGCCACGGCAATGAACGCTCCCGAGACCGCGAACAGGATGATCCTGGCGCGAGCGGTATCGACTCCGACATGGYGCGCCACGGCCTCGTCATTGCCGATGATGCGCAAGGCCAGGCCCAGCCGGGACCTGTTGATGAGCCATCCTGTCACGAACACGATCACGGTCAGTGCAAGCAGCATCCAGTAGAGATCCGCCTCGGTGAAATCAGTGAAGACGTAGAGCCCGATCGCGCCGCCGAAATTGGTCTGCACCCAGGTCACGATCTGGCCCATGAGTTGGGCAAGGCCGAGGGTGAAGATGACGAAATAGACGCCCGAGAGCTTGAGGGTCGCCAATCCAACCAGTACGGCCAGCATGGCTCCGGCCGCGACCGCTATCAGGATAAGAGCCGGGAACGGCAGCACGTCGATGAAGATCGCGACCGAATAGGTTCCGACCCCGAAGAAGGCGGCACTTGCGAGCGAGACCAGGTGGGTCGGCCCGGAAAACAGCGCCCAGGCCGTGCATATGGCCGCATAGAGCATGATGTTCACGCTGAGCGACAACCAGAACCCCTCGGTGACCAGGGGTAGAAATGCCAGCACAGCCGCGCTGGCAAGCCCGGCGCTGAGAGCCAGAAGTTCATTGCGCGGGATGTTCATCACGCTGGCCGCTTTCCGAACATGCCCTGCGGCCGGAACAGCAGAACGAGGATGAACAGGGCGTAATTGGCCGCCAGCGTCAGCCCCGGATCCAGCAGGCTGGCGACGAGGGTCTCGGTCAGGCCAAGGACGAGGGCAGCGAGAACCGCGCCGCGAATGTCGCCGACACCGCCCATGATCACGATAATCAGCGCCTTCATGGTGAAGAACACGCCCATCGAGGCGTCGAACGTGTAAAAGGTCGACAGCAACGTCCCGGCGCAGGCCGTGATCGCTCCTCCGAGCGCAAAGGCAAAGGCCGCTGTCTTGCGCACATCGATTGCCACAAGCCGCGCCGCGCGCGGATCGACGGCGACGGCGCGAACGGCGGTGCCGCGATCGGTGTGGTAGAGGAAGATGTAGAGAGCCGCGGCGATGACGGCCGCGGCGACAAAAGCCACGACGCGGTTCAGGCCGAATGAGTCGCCCATGATCGAGAATGGCTGGGCGAGGAACTCATAGTTGAAGTAGGACCCGCCGAAGACCTGCAGCATCACCCCCTGGAACAGGAACAGCAGTCCGAAAGTCGCCAGGATGGAATCGACCTCGAGCATGCCGCGGTTCTTGGCCCGCTTCACCAGGGGCTGCATCAGCCTTGTGTATATCAGCCAGTTGATGACGAAGGCGCCGGGCCCGATCAACAGCAGGCCAAGAAGCGGATTGATCCCGAAGCCGGTATACAGCCAGAAGGTGACGAAGCACGCAGCAACGAGCGTCTCGCCGTTGGCAAGGTTCATGATCCGCGCCACGCCGTACTGGAGCGTGAGCCCGAGCGCGATGAGCGTATAGGTGCCCCCTAGGAGCAGGCCTGTCAGCAGGATGAGCATTGTACTCTCGCAGTCATCGGCCCGGCATCACGAGGACGCCAGGCCGCCGGGAACATCGGATCAGTTGCTGGGCCAGGCGGGCTTCAGCACTGGCGGCTGTGCGCCCTGGAGGTTGCCGGTCGCCCTGACGCCATGCACGACGCCATCGCTCCACTGCCCTACCGTCCAGTTGTTGTTGTTGATGTTGTTCTCGAAGTGGACATCGCCGATGACGGTCTTGAAGGTGCCCGACTGGATGTCCTTGTTGATCGCCTTCTTGTCCAGACTGCCGACATGCTCGACCGCCTGCTGCAGGATCTCCAGGCTGGCATAGGCCACCGGGCTCGCCCACCAATCTGCTTCCTGACCTGTCACCGCGAGATGCTCCTTGCGATAGGCCTGGAAGACCGGATCGCTCGCATTGACGCCGCCCATGATCAGAATGCCGTTGGCAGCAGCGCCAAAGCGCTTTCCGTACGCGTCGAGATTGCCGCCGACGCTCACGAAGAACGCCTTGGTATCGAACTTCTGCAACTGCGCCTGCTCGGTGAGAGCGAAGCTGTCCGGCGGGTACGAGTAGGCAATGAAGGCATCGGGATTGGCCGCCTTGGCGCTGGCGATGACAGGCGCCATGTCCTGGTTCCCGAGCGGATACGAGCTCTCGTAGACGATATCGAAACCGGCCTGCTTCAGCGCGGGTTTGCCGGTCTTGATCATCTCGAGGCCAAACGCATCGGAGACGTTGACCACCGCGACCTTGTTGCCGATCCTGCCGGCGTCGTGCAGATCCTTGAGCGTGCCGACGATGCCGTCGGCGATGCCTTGCGCCGGACCGAGCAGCCAGAACGTGTTCGGCCAGCGCTTGACGAATTGGTCGAGATCGTTGGCATTGCCGGTGGAGACGATCTGCGGGTAGCCATACTTCGCGATCAGCGGAGCGGTCGCGAGATTGAGGCCTGTCGAATAGGGCGGGATGATCAGGTCGACCTTGTCCTGGGTGGCGAGACGCTGGATGTTCTTGACCGCCTCTTCCGGTGACGATTTGTCGTCATATTCGACGATCTCGATCGGCCGCATTTGATCGCCGACCTTGAGGCCACCGGCCTTGTTCACCTTCTCGGCCCACAGCTTGATGTTCGGCCAAAGCACGCCTGACGCGCCGCCGGCAAGCGGCCCGGTCTTGGAGGCGCTCACGCCGATCCTGACCGGGTCCTGCGCAAAGGCCGCGCTGAACGTGCCGGCCGCCAGGGCCGCCGAAAGCATGAGTACGTTGAAACTGCGTCGCAACATCGAAATTCCTCCCAGTTCTGGTTGCAGTGGGCGCTCCCTCGCCTCGCGGCTCGCGAGACGAGTTGATCGCCCGATCCTCCCTAACGAAATTGCTTAGGCCATTTTCCTCTGATGATCCATCTAATTTCGTAATATCTGGTATTTTCGTTATTTTTTCCGAGTGACGATATTCCCTACCCGGCTCAAGGGACTTGGCCGGAGCACGACAGTTGCGCCCGTCCAACCCGCTTCCGCCTCACATCATTAAGATACCAAGTAGTATTCGGATACGACATGGAATGTCAATACCAAAAGCCTGCCGGTACGCTCTGCGTCCCTGCTTCGTCCGTCAGGCAATACGGAAATGTGGAGCTTTGTCGGGCCGGCCTCATTTCGAGACATTCGCCAGGGCCTCGAGTGCCAGCGCCGGATCCGCGATCTGAGCGGGATCGGGGCTCGCCGACATGGCAAGGAGGCGCTTGCCGATCAGATAGTCGCGCGGCGCATTCAGCCCATCGACCGCGACGAGTTGCCCTTCGCGGTAGTACCAGTGCGACCGTCCCGCTCCTGCCCCCTGCCTGACAACCACCGTATCGTCCAGCCGGGACAGGCCGGCGATCTGCAGCTTGAGATCGAACTGATCCGACCAGAACCACGGCTTCGGCCTGTAGGGCTGGCGCGCGCCCATGATGTTGCGGGCGACCAGGTCGGCGCTGTCGATCGCGTTGCCGACGCTCTCCATCCGCAGCCCGCCTCCGGGCAAGGAAAAATTGGCGCAATCTCCGGCGGCCCAGATCAACGGGTCGTCCGTGCGCCCGTGGGCGTCGGCGGCGACGCCGTTGTCGATGGCGAGACCCGCCTCGGCCGCCAGCGTCGTTTGCGGCATGCCACCGATCCCCGCCACGACGACGTCGGCGGCGATGATCGTGCCGTCGCCGAGCCTGGCGCCGACGACCCGGTCCGTGCC
>NZ_JBFUGJ010000322.1:0-6657 GCF_056402975.1 Mesorhizobium sp. P3_A9
CGAAACGGTAGCTGGCGCCCTCTGGCGGATGTCGCCGTCAGGCAGCCATGACGCCATGCGTGCCATCGATCCCGCCAGCGTTAACCCACGCTTTGGTTGGCAGTGGAAAGGTCCCATTGGGGATCGACCCTGCCCAATCCGGCAACGACGCGGTCGCGGCCGTCCGCTTTTGCCTGGTAAAGCGAACGATCCGCGGCGTTGACGATTTCGGCCCATGACGCGCCGAGTTCCGGGAAGGCGGACACGCCGAATGAGGCCGTGATGGTCCCGAGCGTGCGGCCACGATGCGCCAGATGCAGCTGCTTGATCGCCTTGCGCAGCGCTTCGGCGCGCTCGGCGGCATCGGCGAGCGACGTCCCCGGCATCATCAGGGCGAATTCCTCGCCGCCGTAGCGTGACACCACATCACTATCCCTGGCGTGGTCGAGCAGCGTGGCGGCGACCTGCTTGAGCACGAGATCGCCGGCTTCATGGCCGAACGTGTCGTTGAACTGCTTGAAATGATCGACATCGAGCATGATCATCGCCAGGGGCTGTTCGGCACGCTCCATGCGCCTCAGTTCGCGACTGCTTGTTTCCTCGAGATAGCGGCGGTTGTAGAGCCCGGTGTTCGGATCACGGATCGATTGTTGGCGCAGGGTTTCGCGCAGGCGCAGGTTGGCCAGTGCCAGGGCCAGAGTGTCGACGACGCCGCGCAGGATCTGCTGCCGCTCGGYCAGCCAGTCCGGTCTGTCGGCGGCGTCTGGTTCGCACAGATGCACGATGCCAAGCGTCTCCCCCTGCGCCGCCAGAGGCATGCAGACATAACCGCGGCCGCCATTCTCGGTGATGTGGKTGCAGCGCGGCGTCAGCATGCCCGGGCCGGCAACATGCTCCTGGCCGCGCCGCAGCGCCCAGCAATCTTCCGGCGCAAACTGGCCAACGCTCGAACGCACAGTGCCCCAATGCGCCATCTCCTCGACCAGATTGCGCGAGGCGCTGGTCARATGCACGGTTCCGCTCAAKCCGCCGARGAAMTCKGKCATGGCMGWRCCGACSACKGAAAAGGCYTCSKGGAAGGTSACGCAGGCCTGMAGCAGCTCGCCRAGYTTGACCAGGCGGGTCGTTGCCTGGGACGTCTCCTTCAGTTCGCGGTTCAGTGTCGCCAGTTCCTCTGCGCGATCGTTGACCGCCCGCTCGGCGCTGCGCAACTCGCTGATGTCGCTCAACGTCAGCACGATCCCGCCATCGGAGCGATTGAGCGGATTGCAGCTCGCAACCACCGGCAGGTACGATCCGTCCGGCTTTGCCAGCCGTACCTCGGCCTGATGCCGGCGACCCGTGGTCAGCGCCAGTTCGATCGGCGATGTTGCCTGCGCCAGCCTGTCTCCCGACAGTCCCCTTATGTCGAGAACCTCAGGCCAATCCTGCCCTTCGATCTTGTCGTTGCGCCGACCGACGATCTCGGCGGCCGCCGGGTTGGCCGAGACGATCCGGCCAYTGCCGTCGATGACGACAATGCCCTCGGCGACGGTGCGGACAATATCCTCGATATAGACCTTTTGCTCGACGAGCTGCCCACGCGAGGATTCGAGTTCGGACGCCATGCTGTCGAAGCCTCGCGCCAACTGGCCGAACTCGTCATTGGAGGTCAGGCCGATCCGCGCCCCGGCGTCGCCGCGCGTCAGCGATTCGATGCCACGGTTGAGGCCGGAAAGACCGGCGCCAAAGCCGCGCAGCAACAGGAAAGCCGAGAGCGCGGAGATCAGCACGGCGGCCGCGGTGCACAGACCGACAAGCCAGAGCATGCTGTTGGTGCGCTGTTGGGCGGCGTGCAGCAGCGGCGTGTACTCGAACAGCACTGCGCCGACCGTCTTGCCGGGAGCATCCTTGATCGGCACCACAACCAGGTTGATCGGCTCAGTCACGTCGCCGCTGTCTTCGATGAAGTCGCGCGGCGTGCCGTCCTCGATCGTCCGGCCGACTTCGTTGGCGCGATCGTGATCGAACGTCGTGCCGACATTTTGGTCCTCGCCCGGGATGTCGGCCAGGATGGTTTTGTTGTGATCGACGACAACGAGGTCGCGTTTCGACCCGTTGTGTTGCGCGGTCACGAATTCACGCAGCGCATCGGACCTCTCAAACAAGGAACGCGGCGCATCGGAAGCCTTGAAGGCAATCGCTTCGGCCAATTGGCGTCCAACGCTTGTCGCCTCAGCCAATGCGGCGGATCTGGTCAGCGACATCTGGGAGACTATTGCAATGCCGCCCACCAAGCCGATCAAGGCTGCGGCGCTCAACAAAGTGGCGATAATCTGGGTCTTGATCCGCACCAAGCCATCCCATTCCAGGAAAGGCAATGTACATGCCGATTCCCCGTCACGGGTCAGAAAACCGTCAACCTCGTAAATTTGATGTTAAGAAGGCCCACCGCCAACCCCCTGCGGATATGACGCGCGTTGGCTTCATGAGCACCGCTCCGTGTCGGCAGGCGAAAAAAGCTGCCTTGACTTTCCCGCCCCCACGCCCGACTTCCTAGCGCTCTGAAGCAAGTCCAGGAAAAGTGTGAAACGGTTTTCCCACAGGACTTGCGACAAATCTAACGAGCTCTAGGAGACCAATCGATGCCAGAGCCCCGACGATCGACGATCGATGCCGGAGAAGTGGAACGCTTTTCCGCCCTTGCCGCCGAATGGTGGAACCCGAACGGCAAGTTTCGTCCGCTGCATAAATTCAATCCGGTCCGGCTTTCCTATATCCGCGATCAGATAGCGGCGCGCTTCGGCCGTGATCCGCGCGCAGCGCGGCCGTTCGAGGGCCTGCGCATCCTCGATATCGGCTGCGGCGGCGGCCTGTTGTGCGAGCCGATGGCGCGGCTTGGCGCCGAGGTGGTCGGAGCGGATGCCTCCGAAACAAACATCGAAGTCGCGAAACTGCATGCGGCCGAAGGCAATGTGAGCGTCGACTACCGCGCCACGACGGCCGAGGACCTKGCCGACGCCGGYGAGACATTCGACGTCATCCTCAACATGGAAGTGGTCGAGCATGTCGCCGACATCGACCTGTTCGTCGCCAAATGCGGSCAGATGGTCCGCCCCGGCGGCATCATGTTCGTCGCCACCATCAACCGCACGCTGAAGGCGCTGGGCCTGGCCATCATCGGTGCCGAATATGTGCTGCGCTGGCTGCCGCGCGGCACCCACCAGTTCGGCAAGCTGGTGYGCCCGGAAGAACTGGAAAAGGCGCTCGCCGGCGCCGGCCTGACGATCGTCGACCGCACAGGCGTCACCTACAATCCGCTTGCCGACCGCTGGGCGCGGTCGAAGGACATGGACGTCAACTACATGGTGCTGGCGGAAAAAGGCTCGGTCTGACCTGCTTACGCTTTCTGGTTTTGCGCCCTGGTGGTGATGAAGACGCCGATTGTGATGATGATGGCGCCGACCCAGGTCAGCAGCTGATAGTGTTCGCCAAGGAAGATCGTGCCGGCAAACAGCCCGACCGCGGCCGCCACATAGCCGATCTGGCTGAGATAGACCGGTCCGCCGACCGCCTGCAGCCGGAAGAAGAAGGCGAACATCGCCGACGCGGATGCGACCTGCGCGACAACGATAAGCGGCACGCCGCCGAGCGGCGCGAATGCCTTGACCCCGAACAAAGCGAGAATGCCGGCCAGCAGCAGCGTTGCCGATGCCAGATGGCTACCGACGGCAAGCTCGATCGGCCCGGTGCCTTCCGGCCAGTCGACGGTGCGGTAGATGTTGCCGGCGGCAAGGCTGACCGGAATCAGCAGCCCCATCACCACCCAGAACAGATCGGCCGGCTGGCCGGCCTCGCCGCGCGYCACCGCCACCATGACGGCGCCGACGAAGCCGACGGCGATGCCGATAATGCCCAGCATGTTGGGACGCCGCACACGCAGCAGGATCGAGAACACCAGCGTGATGACAGGCGAAAGCGTGAACATGATGCCGGTATAGCCGGCGCCAAGGTGCGGAATGGCCGAGAACATCAGGAGATTGGGGGCGGCATAGGACACGGCGGCCGTGACGAAGAAATAGCGTAATTTTTGCGGGGTGAGCCGGATGCGCTCGCCGCGCGCCAGAAGCACGCACAAAAGCACGCCGCCGGCGCCGAGCGAGATGACGAAGGCCCAGACCATGGCCGGCACACCGGCCGCCGTGGCGAGCTTGCCGAAGGGCAGCGTCAGGCCGAGCAGGCCGCCGGTGACGACCAGCAGGCCGAGCGCCGATTCCCAGAGAAATTTCATCGGATTGTCCCGTCACTCAATTGCGAATTTGGCACTTGCGGCTTGGCCGGTTCTGCTTCTTGAGGTAAGATAACGCAAGGATTCTTAACGTCAAGATATTTAATGGTGAGACAGTGGACAGAGCAGCGCGAGCGATCGAGCAGTGGAAACGGGAGCGGCCGGATCTTGATGTCTCGCCGATGGGCGTGCTCGGGCGACTGAACGAGGCGTCCTCGCTGATTGCCCGCGACCGCCTCGCCCCGCTGTTTGCACGTTTCGGACTGCAAGCCGGCGAGTTTGACGTGCTGGCAACGCTGCGTCGCTCAGGCTCCCCTTACGCGCTGACGCCGACCGCCCTCTACGAGGCGACGATGGTGACATCGGGCGCCATGACCAACCGGCTCGACCGGCTGGAAAAGGCCGGATTGACCCTGCGTGGCCCGCACCCCAACGACCGGCGTGGCATTGTCGTGCAGCTTACCGAAAAAGGCCTCGCCTTGATCGATGAGGCCCTGACCGCTCATGTCGCCAACGAACACGAGATACTCGCTGGCCTGACACCGGCGGAACGGGAAACGCTCTCTCGTCTGCTTGAGAAATTGATCGGCAGCGTGAGCTGATCGCTCAGTTCCGGTCATCCGGGAAAACCGGGATCGGCATGAAGTCGACGCCGTCGTCGGCAAGCCCCTTGGCCTCTTCCAGCGTCGCCTCGCCATAGATGCCGCGCGCGTCGCTCTCGCCGAAATGGATCTTGCGCGCTTCCTCGGCGAATTTGTCGCCGACATAGTCGGCATTCTCACGCACCTTCTCGGCCATCGCCTTCAGCTGCGCCAGGGCCTGCTTCTGCGCCTCGCCCATGGCCAGCGCGATTGTTTCCTGCTTACGCGCCGTCGAAACGGCGGGCGCCATCAGGGCCTTCTCCACCTTGTGCGAACCGCAGCTCGGGCAATCGACGAAGCCGCGCTTCTTCTGCGTCTCGAAATCGTCATTGCTGCGAAACCAGCCCTCGAACTCGTGCTCGTGCTCGCAGATCAGGGCAAAGCGGATCAAGAGGCCGCACCCCTGAGACGCGGCGCTTCCACTCCACCGGCATTGATGGTGAAATCCCGCGCATTCTTCAAATTGGGRATCTTCTTGCGCGCCGCAAGCGACTGCGCCGGGTCGATCTCGGCGACGATCACGGCGGGCTCGTCATGCGCGGCTTCGGCGATGATGCGACCCCAGGGATCGACGATCAGCGAATGGCCAAAAGTCTCGCGGCCGTCCTCGTGCAGGCCGCCYTGCGCKGCGGCGACGACAAAGGCGCCGTTCTCGATGGCACGCGCTCTCAGCAGTACATGCCAGTGCGCCTCGCCGGTCTGGCGGGTGAAGGCGGCGGGCACGGTCAAAACATCGGCCCCTGCCAGCGCCTCGGCGCGGAACAGTTGCGGAAACCGCAGATCGTAGCAGACCGCAAAGCCGAGCCTGGCGCCCGCAACATCGGTCACGACAGCCTCGGTGCCGGGTTCGTAGGCGGCGGATTCGCGCCAGCTCTCGCCATTGTCGAGATCGACGTCGAACATGTGGATCTTGTCATAGGTGGCGAGCACAGCACCGTCCGGACCAAACAGCAGCGCCCGGTTGGCGAGCTTGCCGTCGGCGCGCAGGATGGCGGTCGAGCCGATATGCAGGAACACGCCGAGTTCGCGCGCCAATCTGCGCGCGGTCGCGACGATGATGTCCTTGTCTTCGGAGGTGAASGAGGCCGCACGCGCTTCCTTGTCGCGGATCAGCGCKCCGGTCATTTCCGGYGTCTGGATGTAGGTCGCGCCCTGGGCCGCCGCTTCACGCACCAGCCGTTCGAGATCGACCGCATTGCGCTCGGGGCTCGCGCCTGAACGCATCTGGACCGCCGCAGCCTTGAAAACACCCATCATCACACCCTCAAATCGTCGCGCCGTTGGCGAGCAGTCTGTCCAGCCGGCCTTCGGCCTCCAACTCGTGGAGGTCGTCGCAGCCGCCGACATGCGTGTCGCCGATGAAAATCTGCGGAAAGGTCGTACGCCCGTCCGCCTTGGAAATCATYTCCTGGCGCAGTTCCGGCGARAASGAAGCGTCGTGCTCGGTAAAGGCGACGCCCTTGCGCTCCAGCAGCCGCTTGGCCGCCGTGCAGTAACCGCACATCATGCGCGTATAGATCGTGACATCGACCATGACGAATTTCCGCTTTCGTTGCCGACTTATATAGTCGCGGACTCGTCCGCCCGGAAGTCCCCCGGCAACACACGCGCAAAGGTCAGCACGTCGACGGCGGCAGCACCTCCCCTTTTAAGCGCCTTGGTGGCCGCGCGTACGGTGGCGCCAGTGGTGTAGACATCGTCGATCAGAAGCACCCTGCGGCCGGCGATCTCGATTTCCGCCTCGGCCGGCACGCGAAAGGCGGCCCGCAC
>NZ_JBFUGJ010000323.1:0-6654 GCF_056402975.1 Mesorhizobium sp. P3_A9
CCTGATAGATGACGCAGCCGCGCCACCATTCGGCTCCCTGCCCGGCCACCGGATCGGCCCAAGGGCTGGCATCGTTGTTGGCCATTACGACCCCTTCCCGGCGCGGCCCTTTGCGGCCCGACGTTCGATCATGAAATTGACGCTGCGACCCGGCAGCGGCCGTGCAAGGTCGACCGGCTGCGTTTCGATCGCCGGCTGCCATCGGAACCCATCCCGTACGGGCAAGGTGAAGACACATTGGCGGCGGTCGCCATTGACGATGACGGCAAGGCGGCCGCCGCCTGCATCGCTGAGCAGCATGACGAGGCGATGCCGGGCGGGGTCGTTCCAATCCGTCTCGGCAAGCGGCATGCCGGTCTCGGTCAGCCAGGCGACGTCGGGGATGCCTGTCGCATCGGCTGATTGTCCCGTCAGGAAAGGTGTGTCCGACAAAGCGGGGATGGCGCGGCGAAGCATGCCGAGCGCCGACGCGTAGCCCTCCAGCACCTGATCGCGACCGGCCCAGTCGAGCCAGGTGATGGCGTTGTCCTGCGCGTAGGCGTTGTTGTTGCCTTTCTGGCTGCGGCCGAATTCGTCGCCCGCGGTCAGCATGATGGTGCCGCGCGAGGCAAACAGCGTCGCAAGCAGCGCGCACTGGTCGTCGAAGCGGGCGAGGATGATCGCCGCGTCGTCCGCATCGCCCTCGACGCCGCTGTTCCACGACAGGTTCTCATTGTGGCCATCGCGGTTCTGCTCGCCATTGGCGGCGTTGTGCTTGCGCTCGTAGCGGGCGATGTCGGCCAGCGTCATGCCGTCATGGGCGGCGATGAAATTGACCGTGCGGCTGGTCTGTTGCCCTGCTTTGGCAAACACGTCGGACGAACCGGCAAGCCGTGTCGCCAGCGCTCCAAGCGCGCCGGCATCGCCGCGCCAGAAACGCCTGGCATCGTCGCGGTATCTATCGTTCCACTCGAGGAAGGGCGGCTGAAAATTGCCAAGCTGGTAGCCATCCGGCCCGATGTCCCAGGGCTCGGCGATCAACACGCGATTTGCCAGCAGCGTATCCTCGTGCATCGCCTTCAACAACGGCGCCTGGGTATCGAATGTTCCGTCGACCCGCCCCAGCACCGGCGCCAGATCGAAGCGAAAACCGTCGACGCCGGCATGGCGGACAAAGTGGCGAAGCGTGTCGAGCACCATGTCCCGCACCACCGGGTGATCGCAGGCGACCGTGTTGCCGGTGCCGGTGTCATTGACCAGCCTGCCATCCGGCAGATGCCGGTAGTAGGCCTGATTGTCGAGGCCGCGCAGCGACAGCGTCGGCCCCAGCCGGTCGCTCTCGCCTGTGTGGTTGAAGACGAGATCGAGGATGGTGCCGATGCCGGCCTGACGCAAAACCGCGACGGTGTCGCGCAATTCCGCCAGGCCGCCGGGGGCCAGGCGCGGGTCGAGCGCCATGAAGGTGACGGGGTTGTAGCCCCAGGCATTGCTCAAGCCCAGTGGCGGCAGATGCCGCTCGTCGATCGATGCCGTCACCGGCATCAGTTCGACGGCTGACACGCCGAGCTTTTTGAGATGTTCGATGATGACAGGATGAGCAAGTGCCGCGATCGTACCGCGCTGCGCTTCCGGAATGTCCGGATGCAGCTTGGTGAACGCGCGGATATTCAGCTCATAAATCAGTCCGCCCGGGCGAAACAGCGGCGGCAACACAGGCGCCGCAATGGGCAAGGCCTTGGCCACGGTCTTCGGCATCAGCGGCGCGGTGTCGGCGCCCTCGTTGCGCCGCGCGGCAAGCCGCCAGTGATAGGCATAGGGCCKGTCGATYTCGAYSGCGTAGGGATCGGYSAGCAGCTTGTCGGGGTCGAACCACAGCCCACGCTCTGGCGCATARTCRCCATCGGCGCGAAAGCCGTAGCGAGTGCCGGCGGCAAGGCCGGAAACGAAGAGCGCATGGATGCCGTTGCCTTCCGGCTTCATCTCCAGCCGGTCGAGTTCACGGTTGCCCTGCCCGTCGAAGATCGACACCCAGAGGCGACGGGCCGACGCGGACCATGTGGCGAAGCGAATGCCTTCGGGGGTGACGGTGGCGCCGAGTTGGGTCACGGATGCGCCTTCCCTTCTCCCCTTGTGGGAGAAGGTGGATCGGCGCGCAGCGCCGAGACGGATGAGGGGTGCGTGACGGAACGAGGCGTTGGCAATCTGGATCGAAGAGCGCGCCAAGCTAGAGCACCCCTCATCCGACCTCGCTTCGCGAGGCCACCTTCTCCCACAAGGGGAGAAGGAAAGGCGCGCGGCACCACCCTCAAGTAATCACGCTCGGCTTATTGCGGCCGGTGTGGCTCTTGATACCGGCAATGTCGTCGGCGGCGGCGATGAGATCGGCGAGTGCAACCTGCGTGTCGAGATCGTGCCTCGCCTTGTCCGGCTCGTAGCGCTCGATATAGACGCGCAGAGTGGCGCCCGATGTGCCGGTGCCGGAAAGCCGGAAGACGACGCGCGAGCCGCCTTCGAACAGCACTCTGATGCCCTGATGCTCGCTGGTTGAGCCGTCGACCGGGTCGTGATAGGCAAAATCGTCGGCAGTGGCGATCTTCAGGCCGCGTACGCTGGTGCCTGGCAGCGAACCGAGYTTGGCACGCAGTTCATCGACCAGCGCGTTGGCACGGTCGCTCTCGACCTCTTCATAGTCRTGGCGSGAATAGTAGTTGCGCCCATAGGCGGCCCAATGCTCAGTGACGACCTGCTTGCAGCTTTCGCCGCGCACGGCAAGGATGTTGAGCCACAACAGCACGGCCCAAAGGCCGTCCTTTTCGCGGACATGGTTGGAGCCGGTGCCGGCGCTTTCCTCGCCGCAGATCGTCGCCATGCCGGCATCGAGCAGATTGCCGAAGAACTTCCAGCCGGTCGGCGTCTCATAGATGCCGATGCCGAGTTTTTCGGCGACGCGGTCAGCCGCGCCACTGGTCGGCATCGAACGGGCGATGCCTTTGAGGCCGTCCTTGTAGCCCGGCGCCAGCTGGGCATTGGCGGCCAGCATCGCAACCGAATCCGACGGGGTGACGAAGATGCCCTTGCCGATGATCAAATTGCGGTCGCCGTCGCCGTCCGAAGCCGCACCAAAATCCGGCGCGTCCGGTCCCATCATCTCATCATAGAGATGCTTGGCGTGGACCAGGTTCGGGTCGGGGTGATGGCCGCCGAAATCCGGCAGTGGCTTGTAGTTGCGGCAGGTGCCGTTCTCCGCGCCAAGCCGGCGCTCGAGGATCTCCTTGGCATAGGGACCGGTGACCGCATGCATCGCGTCGAAGCGCATGCGAAAACCGTATTTGAAATTGGCACGGATGGCGTCGAAGTCGAACAGGGTTTCCATGAGATCGGCATAGTCGGCGACCGGGTCGATGATCTCGACCGTCATGCCGCCGGCCTCGACGGTGCCGATCGTGTCGATGTCGATCTGGGCGATATCGGCAGTCTTGAAGCTCGAAATCGCCTTGGTCTTGGCGAAGATCGCATCAGTCAGCTTCTCCGGCGCCGGGCCGCCATTGCCGGCATTGTACTTGATGCCGAAATCCTCATGCGGGCCGCCGGGATTGTGGCTGGCCGACAGGATGATGCCGCCGAAGGTCTTGTATTTGCGGATGACATGCGAGGCGGCCGGCGTCGACAATATGCCGCCCTGCCCGACCATGACCTTGCCGAAGCCGTTGGCGGCGGCCATGGCGATCGCCTTCTGGATGACCTCGCGGTTGTAGAAGCGGCCGTCGCCGCCGATCACCAGCGTCTTGCCCTTGAAGCCGTCGAGCGCATCGAAGATCGACTGGATGAAGTTCTCGGCATAGTGCTCCTGCTGGAACACGGGCACCTTCTTGCGCAGGCCCGACGTGCCGGGCTTCTGGTCTGAGTAGGGTTTGGTGGGGACGGTCCGGATCATGCTTCAGGCAACCCTTTTCGAAAGCAGCAGGCGATAGAGTTCGACATATTTTTCCGCGCTCTTGTCCCATGACACATCGGCCTTCATGCCCTGGCGCTGCAGCGATTCCCAGATCACCGGATTGGCATGTGCGTCGACGAGGCGGCGGATGGCGTGCAGCATGGCAAGGCCATTGTTGGGCGCGAACTGAAAGCCGGTGGCGACGCCGGCGGAGACGGCGGCTTCATTGGCATCGATGACCGTGTCCGCCAGGCCGCCGGTGCGGGCAACGATCGGCACGCAGCCATAGCGCAGACCGTAAAGCTGGGTCAGCCCACAGGGTTCGAAGCGCGAAGGGACGATGATGGCGTCGCAGCCGCCCTGCATGGTGTGCGATAGCCCCTCGTCATAGCCAACGACCACGCCGATGCGGCCGCGGTGGCGTGCGGCGGCAGCAAGCAGCGCGCCTTCCAGTCCTGCATCGCCCGAGCCCAGTATGGCCAGCCGCGCACCGGTCGCCACGATGCCGTCAACCACCGTCGCCAATATGTCCATGCCCTTTTGCCAGGTCAGCCGGCTGATGACGCAGACGATCGGGCTGTCGTCGCGGTCGAGGCCGAAGCGGTCCTCCACCGCCGCCCTGTTGGGCGCCCGTGCCTTGAGCGTGGCGGCTGTATAGTTCGACACCAGATGCTTGTCCGTCTCCGGATCCCAAATGGCGGTGTCGATGCCGTTGACGATGCCGTAGAGATCACTGGAGCGCATGTTGATGAGGCCGTCGAGACCCATGCCGAATTCCGGCGAGCAGATTTCCTGCGCATAGGTCGGGCTCACCGTGGTGATCGCCCAGGCMGCCTGCAGGCCGGCYTTSAGGAAGCCGACGCCGCCRTAATATTCGACGCCGTCGAGCGCCATCGCMACCGCCGGCAGRCCRAGYTCGCCAAAGATGCCGGCGCCGAACTGGCCCTGGAAGGCRAGATTGTGGACSGTSATCATCGACGGGACGCCGACCGCCTTGCCGTAGCGCATATAGGCCAGCGTCATCGCCGACTGCCAGTCATGGGCGTGGACGAKATCRGGCTGGTARCCGGAGATGGCGCCGCCGGCGATATCGCCGCCRACCTGGCTCAGTGCCGCGAAGCGCCGCCAATTGTCCGGCCAATCCGCGCCCGCAGCATTGCCGTAGGGGCCGCCGGGGCGGTCGAACAGATGCGGCGCGTCGAGAACGAACAGCTCGAGCCCGGCAATCTGGACGGCATGGACCGAAGCCTTGCCGCCCTGCAGCAGCGGATATTGGTAGACAGCCTTCCTTTTCTTGAAGGCCGCCATCACGGTCGGAAAGCCCGGAATGAGCGTGCGCATTGTCACGCCCYTGGCTGCGAGCGCGATGGGCAGCGCGCCGGTCACGTCGGCAAGCCCGCCGGTCTTGATCAGCGGGAAAATCTCGGGCGTGACCGACAGAACCTGCATGCGTTTATGGTCCGATCCTGTCTAACTCTTGGTTCCAAGCAATTCCGGACGGAAACCGTCTCACACTTTCCTGGAATGCTCTACAGCTTCAACTTGTCGATCATATCCTGCGTGACCAGGCAGATGCCCTTTTCGGAAACACGAAAACGCTTGGCGTCGAGAACCGGATCTTCGCCAACGACCAGCCCTTCCGGTATCCTAACACCATGGTCGATGACCACGCGCTTCAACTTTGCGTTCCGGCCGACATGAACGTCGGGCAGCATGACGACCTCTTCCAGCGTCGAATAGGAATTGATGCGCGCGCCGGTGAAGATCAGGCTTTTCTTCAGCGAAGCACCGGATACGATGCAGTCGCCCGACACGAGTGAAGAAACGGCCGAGCCACGGCGGCCATCCTCGTCATGCACGAACTTTGCCGGCGGCTTCAATTCGGCATAGGTCCAGATCGGCCAGTCGCGGTCGTAGAGATCGAGTTCCGGGGTGATATCCGTCARGTCGATATTGGCTTCCCAATAGGCRTCGACMGTGCCGACGTCGCGCCAGTAGGCCTCGTTTTCCATCGTCGAGCGCACGCATGACTTGGTGAAGCGGTGGGCAATCGCCTTACCGTGCTGGACGATATAGGGGATGATGTCCTTGCCGAAGTCGCGGCTCGAGCCAGGCTCGGCGGCGTCGCGGCGCAGCTGTTCCATCAGGAACTTGGTTTTGAAGACATAGATGCCCATCGAGGCCAAAGCGAGTTCCGGATTGCCCGGAATGCCGGGCGGATCAGCAGGCTTTTCGACGAAGGCGATGATGTTGTCCTTGCCGTCGACATGCATGACGCCGAAGCCGGTCGCTTCCATGCGCGGCACTTCGAGGCAGCCGACGGTGACGTCGGCATTGGCGTCGACGTGCTGGCGAAGCATCAGCTCGTAATCCATCTTGTAGATGTGGTCGCCGGCCAGGATGACCATGTATTCCGGGCCATAGGCCTCGATGATGTCGATGTTCTGATAGACGGCATCGGCCGTGCCTTCATACCACTGCGTTTCAGAGACGCGCTGGCTGGCCGGCAGGATGTCGAAGCTTTCGTTTCGTTCCGGCCGCAGGAAGTTCCAGCCGCGCTGCAGATGGCGGATCAGCGAATGCGCCTTGTACTGGGTGGCGACGCCGAGGCGGCGGATACCCGAGTTGAGCGCGTTGGAGAGCGCGAAATCGATGATGCGCGTCTTGCCGCCGAAATAGACCGCCGGCTTGGCGCGACGGTCCGTCAGTTCCTTGAGGCGGCTGCCACGGCCGCCGGCCAG
>NZ_JBFUGJ010000324.1:0-6615 GCF_056402975.1 Mesorhizobium sp. P3_A9
GTCGAAGCCCGTCGTCACATCTTGCGGCTCAGGGGTCACCGCAGCGGTGATCACTCTGGCGCTGGAGACGCTTGGCCACACTGACAACAGGCTCTATGACGGCTCATGGACCGAGTGGGGCGGGCTCTCCGACACGCCCGTCGTGACTGGCCCAGCGAAGACCGGCCCCAATACGACCGGCAAGGAATGAAGACGATGGAAAACGGCGTGCTGCAGGACATTGAAGTCACGGTGACTTTTCTCGAAATGCATGCCCCTCCTGCCGTCTCGCCGCCAGTGCCCTACAATCGCCAGGTCGCGCTGCTGAAAACCAGGGAAATTCCCTTGCATTTCTACCGCTATTTGATGGACCGGGTCGGGCGCAAATGGCAYTGGGTMAATGTTCTCAGGCTGRATGAYGACGAGCTTKCWGCCGGCATCCAYCGYGAGGATCGCGACATCAGGGTGCTYTATSTCGACGGCGCGCCSGCCGGSTTCTTCGAYCTCAAGCCGCATYTGCCKGATGAAGTSGAGCTCGCCTATTTCGGCATGATGGAACAYGCCACCGGGCAAGGCATTGGCCGCTGGTTCCTGGGTTCGGCGATTTCAGCCGCCTGGTCGCACGGGCCGAAAAGGGTGACGGTGCAGACCTGCACGCTTGACCATCCGGCGGCTCTGCCGCTCTACCAGAAGCTCGGTTTCAAACCGGTCGCGCAGAAGAAAGAGGTCGTGCATCCGCTGGCTTTCGCCGAGCGCTCGGCCAGCGTCATGCGGCCCTGATTTCAGCCGGAATCCGACACCAGCGCGAACCTGAACCACTCGTTCATCGGCGCTTCAGCCTGCCTTTGGCATGTTGCCGGCATCATCAATGCGGCAGAGGCCGAAGGAGAAAAGACATGCTGACACGCCGTACCCTTGCCGCCGCGCTGATTGCAGCGATTGCCATGCCGAGTCTTGCCGCCGCCCAGGCGACGACGCCTTCGGCCGCGACGATCGAGCGCAAGCTCGAAGCCGCACCCCGGGTGAAGTTGCGGCCGAATGAGCGCGTCACCATCCGAGAATTCAAGCGCCGGCCCGATCTGCGCCGCATGGCG
The DNA here is from genome assembly GCF_056402975.1 of Mesorhizobium sp. P3_A9. Classification (NCBI taxonomy): domain Bacteria; kingdom Pseudomonadati; phylum Pseudomonadota; class Alphaproteobacteria; order Hyphomicrobiales; family Phyllobacteriaceae; genus Mesorhizobium; species Mesorhizobium sp. P3_A9. The sequence goes on from NZ_JBFUGJ010000324.1 coordinate 1,074, forward strand.
CGCTCGATCGACATCCAGTCGATCAATTTCGCCTTCGGCTCGGCCGCCATTTCCAATTCGCAGTACGACAAGATCGAGACCATCGCCGATGCACTACAACGCATCCTGCGTCGCGATCGCGGTGCTCGTGTGCTGATCGAGGGGCATACCGATGCCGTCGGCTCCTTCCAGTCGAACCAGATCCTGTCCGAACAGCGCGCCGCCTCGTTGAAGCGCACGCTGGTGCGTGAATTCGGCGTACCCGGCTATGCCTTGGAGACGGTGGGTTACGGCGAGGAGTTCCTCCTAGTGCCGACGCAGAACGAAAACTGGCAGAATCGCCGGGTGACACTGCGGCGCTTTGACGACTTCATCCGCTGATTTGGGGCTCGGCCGGTATTTTATTAGCCGGCTTATTTCACTGAGTTGGCGCTGCTGATTTTATCTATATGAGGGACTGACCGCCGACATCGGATCGGTCCCTCGATCCCCTTGGCAGGAATCGGGTGGGAGGCATTGGCCTGTGCACGTAATTTCCGGTCGACAACACCGGAGGTTTTCACGATGTCCATTCAGTTCAAGGCGCTTCCCACCGAACATGTCAGAGCCCTGCAGCGTGGCGGATCCGATGCTTACGGCCACACGCCCGAGCGGAAGATCTCTGACGGCGACGGCATGCCTTGCCGGCATTGTCTGAGGAACATCGCAGACGGCGATGCCTACCTCATTCTCGCCTATCGGCCGTTCCCGAACCTTCAGCCCTATGCCGAAACCGGGCCGATCTTCCTGCATGCCGAAGAATGTGAGCGCGCCGCGAGGCCGAGGCGCTTCCCGAAATTCTTGAAAGCCCGGACTATATTGTGCGCGGCTATGGCGGGGATGACCGCATCGTCTATGGCAGCGGCGGGGTCATCCCGACCAAGGCAATTGCAGCGCGGGCCGAGACGCTGTTCGAACGTGACGACATCGCCTACGTGCATGTCCGCTCGGCGCGCAACAACTGCTACCAGTGCCGGATTGAACGGGCCTGAACCGCAAGGGATTGCGGTCAGGGAGCCTGTCGTACTCCCGTCGCATAGATGCGGTAGAAAGCGAGTGTCGATCGATTGGCCGACCGCGGATGAACCGGCGGCAATCTCGATATCGAGGAAGCGGGGCTTTGGCTCCGCTTTTTTGTTGCCTGTGCTTAGGCAAGAAAAAACCCGCCGGCATGGCCGGCGGGCTGACGGGAGAAAGAATCCAGACGAAATCAGGCGGCCAGAACAGCTTTCGGCTCGACCAGTTCGTAGCCGAGCGCATCTGCAACCGCCCGGTTGGTGATCTTGCCCYTGTGKACRTTGAGRCCRTTGCGCARRTGATGGTCGTCGATCAGCGCCTTGAGGCCCTTGTCGGCGAGCTGCAGGCCGTAGTGCAGCGTCGCATTGTTGAGGGCGTGGGCCGAGGTGACGGGCACGGCGCCTGGCATATTGGCGACGCARTAGTGGATAACRCCRTCGACYTCGTAGGTCGGMTCGGCGTGAGTCGTCGCATGCGAGGTCTCGAAGCAGCCACCCTGGTCGATGGCGACGTCGACCAGCACCGAGCCTTTCTTCATGCCCGACAGCATCTCGCGACTGACGAGCTTGGGTGCCGCGGCGCCCGGGATCAGCACGGCGCCGACGACGATGTCGGCCGAGAAGCATTCTTCCTCAAGCGCCTCGACGGTCGAATAGCGGGTGTGGACACGGCCGGCGAACAAGTCGTCGAGCTGGCGCAGGCGCGGGATCGAGCGGTCGATGATGGTGACGTCGGCGCCAAGACCGGCGGCCATGCGGGCCGCGTGCAGACCAACGACGCCGCCACCGAGCACGGTGACCTTGCCGGGCAGCACGCCGGGCACGCCGCCGAGCAGCACGCCACGGCCGCCATTGGCCTTCTGCAGCGCCGTGGCGCCGGCCTGGATCGACAGCCGGCCGGCGACTTCCGACATCGGCGCCAGCAGCGGCAGGCCGCCGCGATCGTCGGTCACGGTCTCGTAGGCGATCGCGGTCACGCCCGAAGCGAGCAGGCCCTTGGTCTGTTCCGGATCCGGAGCCAGGTGAAGATAGGTGTACAGGATCTGGCCGTCACGCAGCTGCACCCACTCATTGGGCTGCGGCTCCTTGACCTTGACGATCATGTCCGACTTGGCGAACACGTCGGCGGCGGTCTTGGCGATGGTGGCGCCGGCGGCACGATAGGCGTTGTCATCGGCGCCGATGCCGGCGCCGGCGCCGGTCTCGACCAGCACTTCGTGGCCGTGCGCCACATATTCGCGGACCGCGCCTGGCGTAAGGCCGACGCGATATTCGTGGTTCTTGATTTCCYKGGGGCARCCGACGCGCATTGTCTTCTCCTGATCCGGGCCCTTTGGGCTCACTCCCTGTATTGGTGAAGTGAACCATGAATCGGCTCGCAAGTGTTTGCGAATGCGCTTGCGCGGACGGGCAGGTTTCGATAATTGTTGCGCGAAATAGCAAGATATTCGCAGGATTCACGAAAAATGCCGCTCGACAGGATCGATATCGCCATTCTCGAGGCTTTGCAGAAAGATGGCAGGATACCCAATGCGGCACTCGCCGAGAAGGTCGGCCTGTCGCAGTCGGCCTGTTCGCGCCGGCTCGACAATCTCGAGAAATCCGGAACCATTCGCGGCTACCACGCCCGGCTGTCGAATGCGGCACTCGGTCATCAGATGACGGCGATCGTCCATATATCGCTGTCGGGCCAGTTCGAGAAAACGCTGTCGGATTTCGAGGCGGCGATCAAGCGCTGCCCCAACGTGCTGTCCTGCCACCTGATGTCGGGCGAATACGACTACATCCTGCGCATCGCGGCCAAGGATCTCGTCGACTATGAGCGCATCCACAAGGAATGGCTGTCGGCGATGCCGCATGTGACGAAGATCAACTCGTCATTCGCCTTGCGTGAGATCGTCGACCGTACGGCGATGGGCATGAAGCCGGAAATGGCTTAGCGCCAAAGGCACACCCGGACGTCCTTGCCTATATAGCATGCGCCTTCGCGGCGAAGTGCTTCCCAACGTTCATCACCGTGCGTTTCGTCGATTTCGGAGTTGCTGTAGCCGGCCCAAACATCACCGTCCTTATAGACATCTGCCCAGTAATCCCGGGACATTTCACCGGCCCCACTATGCGTATCAGGATAGTCGATACCTGCAAAAACCTGCCGAGGCCCCTGGATATTAAAATCGCCACCCGCCTCGATTTGATAGGAGCATCTTCCGGATATGCGGGTCTGACCGCTGACAACAAGCAGGCAACGGCCCCATTTGTAATCGCTCGGCAAACGATGTGGTTTCGCATGCGCAGGCGACAAGGAAAACGCGATGGCGAGGGCAGCTACTGCAGTTCGTCCGATCATCTTTTCACCCGTTGTGAAACAGCCAGTCTAAGAGCGACCGTTGGATCCACCGAAAGCGCATGTCGAAACGGTCCGCCGCAGGATAGTCCGCTTGAAGGTCAGATTATTTATCGACCAAGTCGGATTTTTGTCACGTGACATCTGCGCTGCCGCTCGGCGGAAGTATGGATAATTTTCCGGAAACAGGCTCTCAGGCCTCGGTGACGACCAGATCCATCGGAATGTCATGCGGCTGCGGGTAAATGGTGGCGATGCGCTGCAGTTCGTAGCCGACGCCTATGACCAGCGGCTTGAACGGCATGGCGGCCAGCGTGCGGTCGAAGAAGCCGCCGCCATAGCCCAAGCGATAGTTTGCCGGATCAATGCCGACGATCGGCGAGATGACGATGTCGGGCAGCACCGGATCGCCCTCGGCCGGGATCGGGATATTCCAGATGCCTTTTTCCAGCCGGTCGCCGGATTTGTAGGCTCGGAAGATCAGCGGTTGCCCTTTCTCGACGACGATAGGCAGCGCCGTGCGGCCGCCGCGCTCATTGACGGACGCCATCCATGGCCGCAAATCCGGCTCGCCGCGAAACGGCCAATAAAGACTGACCATGCGGCCGCCGATCTCGCCGATGATCGCGTCGAGGCCCTCAGCAATGCGCTGCGACATCACCGTTCGCGCGTCGGCTGAAACGGCGAGGCGAGCCGCGATCAGGCGTTCGCGCTCGGCCTTGCGCCAGCGCCGGACATCAGTCCAGTCGGATAGCGGCGCCCGGAATTCCGGATCGAGTTCATGCATGAAGCAGGGCGGCGAGGAATACTGCGCCGGACCCTGGTCGTCATGATCGTTGGCCATGCTTTACCTCATAAGCGTGTTCGATAACGCTATACCTCGCGACACGATACATCTTGTGCGTTCACGACATAAGACGACGAGTCCCGGGCACTGTCCTTCTGTTGCTGCATTGCACAAAAATACCTACATCCAGGATAGGCAATCTTACCGCTGGGGTGAATGAGATGAAYGAAGCCAGCCATCATGTCGTCGTTGTCGGCGCGGGGTTCGGCGGCTTCGAACTCACCCGCGGGCTGTCAGGCGCTCCGGTGCGCATCACCATGATCGACAAGCGCAACCATCATCTTTTCCAGCCGCTGCTCTACCAGGTGGCGACGACCGCGCTGGCAACCTCCGAAATTGCCTGGCCGATCCGCCATCTCCTGCGCCAGCGCAAGGATGTGACGACGCTGCTGGCCAACGTCATCGGCGTCGACCGCGCCGGCAAACGCGTATTGCTCGACGACGGCAGCGCCGTTGCCTACGACACGCTGGTGCTCGCCACCGGCGCACGCCATGCCTATTTCGGCCACGACGAGTGGGAGCCTTTCGCGCCAGGTCTGAAGACGCTGGAGGACGCCACCACCATCCGGCGGCGCATTCTCCTGGCCTTCGAGCAGGCGGAGCGGGAAACCGATCCCGCCAAGCGCCAGGCGTTGCTGACCATTGCGATCGTCGGCGGCGGGCCGACTGGCGTGGAACTGGCCGGCACCATCGTCGAACTGGCGCACGACACGCTGCGCGGCGAGTTCCGCAACATCGATACGCGGCAAACGCGCGTGGTGCTGATCGAGGCCGGTGACCGCGTCCTTGCCAATTTCGCGCCAAAACTCTCCGATTATGCCAACAAGGCGCTTGAGCGGCTCGGCGTGACGGTCGAACTCGGCCGCGCCGTCACGCGCTGCGATGCCGAAGGCGTCGTCTTTGGCGACAAGCAATTGGCGGCCAAGACAATCCTGTGGGCTGCCGGTGTTGCCGCTTCGCCCGCCGCCGAATGGCTGGGAGCGAAGGCAGACCGCGCGGGCAGGGTGCTCGTCGAGCCTGACCTCAGCGTGCCCGGCAGTCCGGAGATTTTTGTCATCGGCGACGCCGCCCTTGTGCTGCTGTCCGATGGACGGCCGGTCCCTGGCGTGGCGCCTTCCGCCAAGCAGGAGGGCCGACATGTCGCGGCGACCATCAAGGCCAGGCTCGGCGGCGACAACACCGCGCGGCCGTTTCACTACAAGCATGCCGGCGACTTGGCGACGATCGGCAAACGCGCCGCTGCGATCGACTTCGGCTGGATCAAGCTGACGGGTTGGCTCGCCTGGTGGCTCTGGGGCATCGCGCACATCTATTTTC
>NZ_JBFUGJ010000325.1:0-6605 GCF_056402975.1 Mesorhizobium sp. P3_A9
GCTGTCGTCGCCCGTCATGTCATCTCCAGAGTCGCACGCAATCGGCCGCTGATGGCGACCAGTCCGTGCCCCTCTGTCTGAAGCCTGAGAGACTCGCGCAACCGGAACTCTGTCAGCGGCGCTTACACCTTCGGCGCGGGGGCAAGCCCCGACTTTCCAGAGTGTCTTTCCCGTCTACGGTTCTTTTGCCTGAGAGATTTCGGGCGATTTCCCCTTCGGCGGCAGCTCTCGCTGCTCTCTCCCGCAAACAGGTAGGACTCAAAACCTCAAGTCCTCGACGCGCCATCCATAGCCCGTCGGCGACACCTTGTCACCTCCCTGCGACATCAAAGGTGCGTTGATATTCAGGTGATGCCGGCCTGACCTGAATCTCAGCACAGCTGAAGCGCGCCGTGCCGGCAAGTCTTCGCTAACCACGCCGTTTGCCGGTTTTTCAAGACACTCCTGATATAGGAGGTCGATGTAACGCTTTGGGGCGGACGGGGACGACAATGGGCGAATTGATCATGAGCGCGCCGGTGGCAGGGCTGACCTCGAAGAATCGCATTGCCCCGGAAGATGTGGTGATGCTGCGCCGCGACGTGTTCGCCGATGGCGTGGTGACCAGAGGCGAGGCCGAGGCTTTGTTCGCGCTCGACCAGACGGCCAAGGACAAATGCGCCGATTGGGCGCCGTTCTTCGTCGAGGCGGTGACCGACTACATCGTTCATCAGGAAAAACCGTCCAGCTACACCTCGCAGGACAATGCCGACTGGCTGGTCCGCACCATCTCGCGCGACGGCATGGTCGACAGCCGCACCGAACTCGAATTGCTGGTCCATGTGCTGGAAGAAGCAAGATCCTCGCCGAGCAAGCTTTGCGTCTATGCGCTGGAGCAGGTCGCCCATGCGGTCATCGACGGCAAGGGGCCGCTGATGCTGGGCGGCGCGCTGGTGCCCGGGCTGATCGCCAAAGCGGAGGTCGAACTGCTGCGCCGTATCCTCCACGCCCATGGCGGTGACGGCAACATCGCCATCACACGGGGCGAGGCCGAGGTGCTGTTCAGCATCAACGAACAGACCGCCCAGGCCAAGAACGATCCGTCCTGGAACGATCTGTTCGTCAARGCGATCGCCAATTTCGTCATGTGYTCGGCCGGCTAYGAAGCSCCGACSCGCGATGTCGCGCTGCGACAGGAAAGCTTCCTCGAACACGCCGATCCAGAAATCGGCAGCTTCTTCAGCCGCATGGTCTCCGGCGGCCTTGCCGGCATCATCGAGGCCTACCGGTCTCCGGATGACATCGAGGCCGAGTGGGAAGCCAAGAACAGGGCGGCAGAGGCCTTGGCCCGCCGCGCCGAAACGATCGATGCCGGTGAAGCCAAATGGCTGGTCGGACATATCGGCGTGGACAGGCCTCTCTATGAGAACGAACGTGCGCTGCTGACCCTCATCAAGCATGCCTCGCCGGAGATCCATCCGGCGCTGAAGCCGCTGCTCGACAAGGTCGCCTGAAAGAACCAGCGTCCGCCGCGTCGCTTTCTCCGTGACGTTGTTGTGTTGCCATACAAGGGGCGACCGCCTGTCAAACGAGTCGTGACCGCAGCGAGGTTCCGATCTTGTCGCGGGATTTGGCAGGCCGGAAAGCACCCTATCTGTTTCGATAGGGTTCGTCGGCCATGAAACTCCTCTAGTGTCGGGCGGGGACGTCCACTCAGGGGAGAACAACACATGACCATGCTACGTAAGATGCTTGCGCTTGCCTTTGCCGCGGGCCTCGGCTCGACAACGCTGGCGTTTGCCGGCGGGATGACGCCGCAACAACAGGCTGACGCGCGCACCAAGGTCGAAACAGCCGTGGCGCTGGCCAACATCGCCAAGGCCGACAAGGACGGCGAGGCGATGCTCGTCGCCGCCAGAATGCTGGCCGAGGCCGGACCGGTGGCCGAGCAAGGCGCCAAGATGAAGGACGGCAAGCCGACGCTGATGGACACCGGCAAGATGGCCAAAATGGCCAAGGAAATGGGCGCCGATGCCAAGAAGGCCGATGCGGTCGCCAGCATGGCGACGTCGAACGGCGAAACGGCGCGTAGCGACGGTTATTGGTACTACAGCTGCGATTCCTACAACAACTGCCAGTGGATCTACGCCGGCTATTGAGCGGGGCCGGGGGGCTCAATCAAAGCTAGGCGTTCGTGATCGGCCCGTGGCCTCCACGGGCCGATCATCATTTTGTGGCGAGGCTAGATGCCGCCATACCAGTCGTAGCCATTGTCTTCCCAATAGCCGCCGCGACCGCCGCCGACATCGGCGAAGCCGTCGACCAGTTCGATCTTGTAGAGATATTTCGGCATCTTGTAGCCGAGCTGGCGCTCGACGCGGACGCGCAGCGGTGCGCCGTTCTCGACCGGCAACGGCTTGCCGTTCAAGCCATAGGCCAGGATCGTCTGCGGGTGGCGGGCGTCGATCAGGTCGATCGTGCCGTAATATTTGATGTCGCCGGACAGGCTGCGGTCGATCGTGTCGAGGCAATGGAACATAACATAGCGCGCCTGCGGCTTGACCACCGCCTGGTCCAGGATCAGCGACAGCGGCGTGCCAGTCCATTTGGCGATGCAGCTCCAGCCTTCGACGCAGTCGTGACGTGTGATCTGCGTGCGGCTCGGCATGTTCTGAAGCTGCTCGCGGGTCAGCGACAGCGGCTTTTCGACCAGTCCAGAGACTTCCAGCCGCCAGTCGGCGAAATTGTTGGCGAGCAGGCCCTTGTAGGTGTCATCGTCGGGCGYGGTGACGCCATTCGGCCGCTGCGGCTGGCGGATGTCGGCCTCGGTAAATTCCGGCGCCAACGCGTCGCGTCCGGCCAGGAAGCGTTGCGCCCGGTATGTCAGCCCATTGGCGTTTTCGAGGAAACTGCGCAAGCCGCTGCCGATGCTCAGCTGGCTGTCGAAGGCGTCACAGCCCGACAGCATGATGCCGGAGGCGCCGAGGCTGGCCGCGGTCAGAAACTTGCGGCGGCTGATTTCGAATTTCGCCATGTCAGGCACTCCTCTCAGGCGTTTTGTCGTCATGCGTGGGAGGATCGGTGCGATACCAGCCGGTGATGATCGAGCGCARTTCGTTGATCGGSCCGGCGGCRAGKATCATCAGGATGTGGATGAYGAAGAAGCCGACCAGCAGCAGCATSACGGTGAAATGGATGGTGCGCGCYGTCTGCCKGCCGCCSAGCARWTCGTTGAGGAACGGCAGMACCGAATTCATACTGGGCGACATGGCAAGGCCGGTGATGATCATCAGCGGCAACAGCACGAACAGCACGCCGCCATAAGCCATCTTCTGCAGCGTGTTGTATTCGCGGGTGTGGTGGAATTTCAGCTTCGCGTGGTCGACGATGTCCCGCGGCAACCGCTTGAGATCGTCGAGGCGCGGCGCCAGATCGCGCCTGATATGGCCGTTGATCAGGCTGGCGACCAGCCAGACGAGCAAGGTCGTCGTCAGGATCCAGGCGAARAAGAAATGSAYGACGCGGGCGGTGCCGAGRTCATAGTAGGACGGGATKGTCGCCCAGGACGGRAAGCCGCGCGCYGTCTCSTKGCCMGCCGGACCTGACCAGCCAAGCACGCCTGTGGTGTCGAAGCGGTGCCCGAAGATTGCGGTGTAACCGCGCGGGCCGGCGTTGGTGTTTTCGGCGCCGATTTCGAAGATGGTGTTGTTGTAGCCGAAACCGGATTGCTTGCCGATGTAGAGCTGCGGCCGGGCATTGAAGATCTGCAGGCCGGACAGCAGCATGAAAAACAGCGAGATGGCCCAGAGCCAGTGGGTCAGCCGCGTCCAGCGCGACTGCCGGTAGATCAGCGTTTTGTCTTTCGAAGCGGGAACGCCCGGCTCAATTTCGGATTGGCTTCTGGCAACCGATTCCATCTTGTCTCGTCTCCCGGCCCCGCGACGTGGCCTGCGCGTTCATTGTCCTCCTGATACGTCGCGATCCAAACCGATGTTTCATCCGATCACGGATTTATTATGGACCGCCCAGGCTGACGGCGAGATTGACGGCGGCGGCGACGATGACCGTGTTGAAGAAGAACGACAGGATCGAATGGACAAGCACGACACAACGCATATGCGTCGTCGAGATGTTGGTGTCGGCGGTCTGCGCCGTCATGCCGATGACCGTCGAGAAGTAGAGGAAGTCCCAACCTTCAGGCCGCTTGTCGCCTGGGAACAGCAATCCGCCGACCGGGATTCTCGTCTTGGTCTTGGTGTCGACCTCGTCGCCGTCCATCCAGTAGACATGGGCATAGTGAAGTGCCGCCATGGCATGGATGGTGAACCAGCCGAGCGGGATCGACAGCAGCGCGAAGCCGAGCTCGATGGGATTGCCCCTGTCCTTCTGATTGATCAACAGGAACAGGGAGATAAGGGCAACACCGACGACAACAAGCGTCACCGCGAAGATGACCAGCACCGGCATGTCGGTGGCGCGCGCATTCTTGCTCAGATATTTGCCGGTGAAGGTCGGCATCTGGCTGACGACAAGAATGACGTAAGCGGCAAAAAATGCATTCGCGCCGATCGAATAGGCGAGCGGGGCGCGCAGCAGCAAAGCCACAACAAGCGCCACGGCGCCGAAGCAGGCCGACATTGCGAACAGCATGTGACGCTGCATGGGGTTCTTGATCGCGGCGGCCATGGCGGTCTCCACCCTGGGTGGCGCTCGGTTTCTAGCTGGGTGTGGCGGATTTCAGCGCCCGCCGCAAGATGCGGTCGAGTTCGCCGAGGAACCGCGAGCGGTCCTGCGGTGCGAAGCTGGCATTGTAGCCCTTGCTTTCGCCGGTTTCGCGCAAATGCTGCTTCAAGTCGCGCATCGCCACCGCCATGCCGATTGTCTCGGGCGTGAACGGCCGCCCGGTGGGCCCAAGCACATGCGCGCCGAGCGCCACCGYGCGGGCGGCRAGCGGAATGTCSGCGGTMAYCACGATATCGTTGGSKYKGGCGTTCTCGACGATCCAGTCGTCGGCGGCGTCAGCACCCTTGGAGACGACGACATTGCGGATCATCGGATCGCGCGATGGCCGCAAGCCGCCATTGGAGACGTAGGTGACGACGACGCCAAGGCGCTCGGCGACCTTTTCGACCTCGGCCTTGACCGGGCAGGCATCGGCATCGACATAAATTTGGGGTAGCGATGGATCGCCGCTAGTCGGGTTCATAACGGGTGAATTTCAAATCATAGCCGCGCGGCTTGGCGCCGGGCGGTTCTTCGGGCTCAGTGTCATAGACCAATACTTCCCTCGTACAGGCAAATCCGACCTGTTGGCCGATGGTGCGGATCATATCGATCGCTTGATCGGAGTTGTAAGCCCAGACCTTCATGCCAAAAAAGGCGGGTCCTGTGTCGGTGGTTCCGTAGCCCGCATTTGGAGACAGCACTTCTCCGTCGGCAAGCAGCGTGTAGTGATGAAAGTCGGTTGTCACCCGCCCGTAGCGGAGCTTCAACTTCCAGTTCTTGAGGCCCCTGAGATCCATCAATTACCCGGCGGCGATGCGCGGTAGAGAAGGGCTGGCGTCGCGAGCTAGCCCTTCTCGTTTTAATTCAGGCCGGCAAGGCGCCTGACTTCTTCGCCGTCCAAGTGGCGATGTAATCCATCAGGCCGGGGTTGAGGCAGTCATAGGGCTCCAGCCCGATCGACTTCAGTTGCGCCCGGATGCCGTCCATCCGCTTCGGATCGACGCCGGATTCAATGATCGACGAGACGAAGGCGGTGAAGCCCGGCGGCGACCAGCCATCCTCCTGGAAGCGCTCGGGGTGGATGAAGGACAAGCCCTTGAACGGATGGTCGCGTTCGACCGGGCCGTGCATGTGGACGCCACAGCCGGTGCAGGCATGGCGCTGGATCAGGGCTGAGGGATCGACCACCTTGAGCTTGTCGCCGTTCTCGGTGACGGTGACGTCGCCGGTGCCGGCAACGGCAACCACCGAAAACACCGCGCCGTCCGGCTTCCAGCATTTTGTGCAGCCGCAGGCGTGGTTGTGGGCGATCTGCCCCTTGACCTTCACCTTGACGGGCTTGCTGGTGCAGGCACAGACCAGCGTGCCGCCGGCAAAGCTTGCGCTTTCCTTGGGCAGGCCATTGTCGATTTTCGGATGCAGTTTTTCAGGCATTATCTTCCTCCCTGTTTTGTCATCTCGACTAGGTCTCGACGACCACCTCATTTTCCATGAAGTGCACCTTCAACAGGCGATGCACTTCGGTCAGACTCCTCCTTAGGAAGGCGCCATGCACGAGGTAAGCGATCTCACCTTGCGCACGATCGATCTCCTCCAGATTGATCGTGACGCGCTTTTCTTCGCGAAAGCTACGCCAAACATCCTCGCCGAAGTTCCGTATTCGATGGATCGTCGACTTCTCAGGGTCGACGAAACGAATTCGAACTTCCTTCAATAGACCACCACACTCCTGATCGACTTGCCCTCATGCATGAGGGCGAACCCCTTGTTGATGTCCTCGAGCTTCAGCGTGTGGGTGATCATCGGATCGATCTGGATCTTGCCGTCCATGTACCAGTCGACGATTTTCGGCACGTCGGTGCGGCCACGCGCGCCGCCGAAGGCGGTGCCCATCCAGGTGC
>NZ_JBFUGJ010000326.1:0-6602 GCF_056402975.1 Mesorhizobium sp. P3_A9
TCGCCATCGTCGGCGAATCCGGCTGCGGAAAGTCGACATTGGCCAAGGTGCTGCTCGGCCTGGAGACGGCCAGTGCCGGCACGGTGACGCTGGGCAACAAGCAGATCCAGTCGACCGGCATCGAGAGCCGCAGTGTCGAAACCGTGTCGTCGATCCAGATGGTGTTCCAGAATCCTTTCGACACGCTCAACCCCAGCCATTCGGTCGGCTCGCAGATCATCCGCACGCTGGAGAAATTCAATGTCGGCAAGACGGTTGCTGATCGGCGCAAGCGSATGCTGGAAYTGCTCGACCTGGTGAAGCTGCCGCGSGCMTTYGARACSCGCAAGCCGCGCCAGCTGTCTGGCGGCCAGAAGCAGCGCATCGGCGTGGCACGCGCCTTTGCCGGCGACGCCAAGGTGGTGGTGGCCGACGAGCCGGTCTCCGCACTCGACGTGTCTGTGCAGGCGGCGGTGACCGAACTGCTGATGGACATCCAGCGCAAGAACAAGACGACGATGCTGTTCATCAGCCACGATCTGTCGGTCGTGCGCTACATCGCCGACCGCGTCGTCGTCATGTATCTCGGCTACATCGTCGAGCAAGGCACGACTGACCAGATCTTCGCGCCGCCCTATCATCCCTATACCGAGGCGCTTTTGTCGGCGATCCCGATCGCCGACACCAGCGTGGTGAAGCGACACATCGTGCTCGAAGGCGACATCCCCTCGGCGATGAACCCGCCGTCCGGCTGCCCGTTCCAGACACGCTGCGGCTACAAGAAGCTGGTGCCGGACAATCTGTGCGAGACCAAGGTGCCGCCGGTCAAGCACCTCGGCGACGGCCATATGAGCCTGTGCTGGCTGTCCGACGACGTGCTGGCGACGATGGAGCCGGTGATCAAGTTCGACAAGGAGCACGCTGCCCATGAAGGCGTGCCGGAAGATGCGCCGCATGGCAGCGGCCCGGTTTCGACAGGAACAGCGCCCAACCGTCCGCGTGGCAAAGCGTCGACCGCGGAAGCGGACGAGATCGGCGAGGCCGTGGAGCAGGGCCAGGCTGGGATGCGAGCCCGTCGCAACAAAGTAGTCGACGAGGCTTCCGAAACCGGTGTTAAGAAGCCGAAAGATACGACAAGGCGGCACTAAACCGGGAAGGGTGCTAGTTTTCGCATTGCTGTAGCTGGACGGCGTAGTCGCGGGCCATCTTGTCGGTCGCCCGCGCGTAGCCCTGCACGCCGGCATCGCCGCGATTGCCGCGGCCATAGGCGGTCCAGCCGAGATAGTAGGCGAGGTAGAGATTGTAAGTGTCGTTGCGGGCGACGCCGAACGTGTCTGCCGTCTTGGAATGATACCAGCCGACGAAATCGACGGCATCGGCGAACTTGGTGCGCCGCGCCGCCCAATTGCCGGTTTCGCGCTGATATTGCGACCAGGTGCCGTCCAGCGCCTGTGAGAAGCCGGTGGCCGTGGAGACGTGCTTCCACGGAATGAAGCCGAGCAGCTTGGTGCGCGGCGGCCGGGCGTTGCTCTTGAAGCCGGATTCCTTGCGCACCGTCGCCATCAGCACGGGCACGGGGATGCCGTATTTCTGCGAGGTGCGTTCGGCAGCCGACTGCCAGTTGTCGAACCAGCCGTCATTCTGGTCGAAGACGGCACAGACATTGTTGATGTGGCTKGGCGSSGTSGCRCAGGCCGACARYGCCAGCRGMACGCMAACMGCTACAATTTTACTAAAACTCGACCTRMSCATGGGAWGASSAATAGGCCGAAAWCMTAAARGGAATCTTGCTGCGTCCGTTAACGCTTCGTCGGCACGAGTGCTCGGCAAAATGCCGTATTGATATTCCGACTCTTCTTGTCGCCTTTTATAAAATGAAACTGCATAAATGCCGCCGTGGCTAAAATCACGCCTGTAAACGGCGTATTTCTGACAGCTTGCCCGGTTTGCCAAGGCTTTGATGCCTGGCATGAACGAACCAAGACGCAAGCGCGGCGCCGAGCGCACCAGCAACCGGGGGCCAGTGCCGATCCCGCAACTGCCGCAAAGGCGGGTGACCAATCCCTATCCACCGATGGCGTTGCTGGCGCCCGATCAGATCGAGGCGATCCACCAGGCGTCGATGCATATATTGGAAAATTTCGGCATCGAGGTGATGAGCCCGCGGGCGCTCTCGCTGTTCGAGAAGGCGGGTGCCAGGGTCGATCACGCCACAGCAAACGTGCGCATCGATCGCGGCATGGTCGACGCGGCGCTGAAGACCACACAGTCCACCTACACGCTGACACCACGCAACTCGGCCAACACGATCCATCTCGGCGGCAACACCATCAATTTCACGCTGGTTGCCGGGCCACCCAATGTGCACGACATGGAGCGCGGCCGYCGCGCCGGCAATCTGCGCGACTATGCGGATCTCACTCGGCTGGCGCAGCATTTCAACTGCGTCCACATGCTYGGCAACCAGGTCTGCGCGCCGGTCGAGCTGCCGGCCAACTCGCGCCATCTCGACACCTATTTCGCCAATCTGACGCTGACCGACAAGAGCTTCCATGTCTCGGCGATCGGCCGGGGCAGGGCGCTGGACGGCATCGAGATGATGGCGATCGCGCGCGGATTGACGCTGGACCAGCTGCGCGACGATCCCGGTATCGCCACCATCATCTCGGTCAACTCGCCGCGCCGCTTCGACGAGATGATGGCCGAGGGCCTGATGACCATGGCCGAGTTCGGCCAGTCGGTGGCGGTGACGCCGTTCACGCTGATGGGGGCGATGAGCCCGGTGACGCTGGCGGGTGCTTTGGCGCAGCAGAATGCCGAGGCGCTGTTCGGCGTCGTGCTGACGCAGCTGGTGCGTCCCGGAGCGCCGGTGATGTATGGCGCCTTCACCTCCAATGTCGACATGAAGTCGGGCGCGCCGGCCTTCGGTACGCCGGAGAACACCAAGGCCAACGTCGCTTCGGGGCAGTTGGCTCGGCGCTATGGGCTGCCTTACCGCACCACGCCCGGTTCGGCCTCCAACGCCGCCGATGCGCAAGGCGCCTATGAAACGCTGATGGCGCTGTGGGGCGCGGTGCTCGGCCATGGCAATCTCGTCTACCACGCCGCCGGCTGGCAGGAGGGTGGGCTGACGGCGTCGTTTGAAAAATTCATCATCGATGTCGAGATGATCCAGCACATGATGGAGTTCCTGCGCCCGATCGTGGTCGACGAGGCCGAGCTTGCCATCGAAGCGCTGGGCGCGGTGCCCACCGGCGGCCATTTCTTCGGCGAGCCGCACACGCTGGAGCGCTACGCCACCGCCTTCTACCAGCCAATACTCTCCAACTGGCAGAATTATGAGGCCTGGCAGGAGGCCGGCAGCCTCGACGCCACGGCACGCGCGACGCGGCTGTGGAAGAAGGCGCTGGAAGACTATGTCGAGCCGGCGATGGATGTCGCCGTGCGCGAAGCGCTCGAGGCCTATGTCGCCAGGCGCAAGGAAGCGATCGGGCAGGGCGAACCGTGACGCCTCCCGTCTTGAATCCATTCCCCCATCCAATCCATTGATATCAGAGAAAAATCCATGAAATCGCATGCAAAGGTCGTGGTCATTGGCGGTGGCGTCGTCGGATGCTCCGTGCTGTTCCATCTCGCGCGCCATGGCTGGACCGACGTGGTGCTGTTGGAGCGTGATGAGCTGACATCGGGCTCGACCTGGCACGCGGCCGGCGGCATGCACACGATCAATGGCGACCCCAACGTCGCCAAGCTGCAGAAATACACCATCAACCTCTACAAGGAGATCGAGGAGCTTTCCGGCCAGGCGACCGGCGTGCACCTGACCGGCGGCGTGCTGCTGGCGGCGACCGAGGCGCGGCTGGACTGGCTGCGCGGCGTCGTCGCCAAGGGCCGCTATCTCGGCATCGAGCTGGAGGAAATCTCGCCGAAGGAGGCGGCCGAACTGATGCCGCTGCTCGACCCCAAGCAATTCGTCGGCGCTGTCCGCAACAAAGAGGACGGCCATCTTGATCCCTCCGGCGTCACCCACGCCTATGCCAAGGCCGCGCGGAAGCTTGGGGCCGAAGTGGAACGCTTCACCAAGGTCGAAGATATCGTGCGGCGACCCGACGGGCTGTGGCGCGTCATTACCAACAAGGGCGAGGTGGTGGCCGAGCATGTCGTCAATGCCGGCGGCCTGTGGGCGCGCGAGGTCGGCCGCATGGTTGGCCTGGAACTGCCGGTGCTGGCCATGGAGCACATGTACCTGATCACCGAAGACATGCCGGAAGTCGCCGCCTGGAACGCCAAGACCGGAGAAGAGATCATGCATGCCGTCGATTTCGACGGTGAACTCTACCTGCGCCAGGAGCGTGGCGGCATGCTGATGGGCACCTATGAGAAAGCCAACAAGCCATGGTCCGAATACCAGACACCTTGGAATTTCGGCCATGAATTGCTGGCGCCCGATATCGACCGCATCGCGCCATCGCTTGAGGTCGGGTTCAGGCATTTCCCGGCCTTCCAGAACACAGGTATCAAGCAAATCATCAACGGGCCCTTCACCTTCGCGCCGGACGGCAACCCACTGGTCGGGCCGGTGCGCGGCCTGCCGGGTTTTTGGGTCGCCTGTGGCGTCATGGCCGGTTTTTCGCAGGGCGGCGGCGTCGGGCTGGCGCTGTCCAACTGGATGATCGAGGGCGATCCCGGTGCCGACATCTGGGCCATGGACGTGGCGCGCTATGGCGACTGGGCGACGATGGCCTACACCAACGCCAAGGTGCGTGAGAACTATTCCAGGCGTTTTTCAATCCGTTTCCCGAACGAGGAGTTGCCCGCCGGACGGCCGCTCAAGACAACGCCGGTCTACGATCTGTTGTCGGCCAAGGGCGCGCAGTTCGGCGTCGCCTATGGGCTGGAAGTGCCGCTCTGGTATGCGCCGGAAGGCATCAAGGATGAGTTCTCCTGGCGCCGTTCAAGCGACTTCGCTCATGTCGCCAGGGAGGTCGCAACGGTACGCGATGGCGTCGGCCTGTCGGAAATCTCGTCATTCGCCAAATACAAGGTGACGGGCGAGGGGGCGTCTGCCTGGCTCGACAAGATGCTCGCCTGCAAACTGCCGAACCCTGGCCGCATGACGCTGGCACCGATGCTGAAGCAGGACGGCAGGCTGATCGGCGATTTCACGCTGGCCAATCTCGGTCCTGACGGCTGGTTCCTCGCCGGCTCGGGTATCGCCGAGCAGTATCACATGCGCTGGTTCGAGGCGCATCTGCCTGGCGATGGCTCGGTCCACATCGAGGCGTTGGGCGCCAAACTCACCGGCCTGGCGATTGCCGGCCCGAAGGCGCGGGAGGTGCTGGCCAAGGTCAGCCGCGCGGATGTCTCCAATGTGGCGTTTCCGTTCATGGCGGTGGCGAAGATGGATATCGGCATGGCGCCGTGCCTGGTCGGCCGCGTCAGCTACACCGGCGATCTCGGCTACGAGATCTGGGTGGCGCCGGAATACCAGCGCGCGGCGTTCAACGCGCTGATGGCGGCGGGCGAAGAATTCGGCATCGGCCTGTTCGGCTCGCGCGCGCTCAATGCGCTCAGGCTGGAGAAGAATTATGGCTCATGGGGACGCGAATATCGGCCGATCTATGGGCCGCTGGAAGCCGGACTCGACCGCTTCGTCGCCTATGGCAAGGAGGCGGATTTCATCGGCAAGGCGGCGGCACTGGCCGAGCGTAAGCAAGGCGGCAAGTTACGACTGCGCAGCTTCATCGTCGAGGCCGACGACGCCGACGTCATCGGCGACGAGCCGATCTGGTTCGGCGGCGCGGTGCGTGGCTGGGTGACGTCGGGGGGCTACGCGCATCATTCGAAAAAGTCGATCGCCGTCGGTTATGTGCCGAAGGAGATCGCCGACGAGAGCGACGGCTTCGAAATCGAGTTGCTGGGCAAGCGTCACGCGGCGCGCATACAGGCGGCGCCGCTGTTCGACGCGAATTTCGAACGGATGCGGGGGTGAGGGCTCACCCCCGCATGGGACATCAGGCCTTGCGGTTGTCCAGCGCAAAGGCGCCGGCGCCGGCAAACACCAGATAGAGGAAGATGAAGCAGAAGGAGATCGCTGCGTCGCCGCCATTGTTGGCCGGGAAGAAGTCGCGCGGCATGTGCGCCGTGAAATAGGCGATCGCCATTTCGCCGGCCAGAAGGAACGCCACCGGACGGGTGAACAGGCCCAGCGCCAGTAGGATGCCACCGGCGAATTCGAGGATGCCGGTGGTGAGCGACAGGCTGTTCAGAGCATGAGGTTGGGCGCTTATCGGAAAATTGAACAGTTTCTGGCTGCCATGTTCCAGGAACTGCAGCGCGGTCATGATGCGCAGGATGCCGAGTGCTTGCGGCTGGTATCTGGAGAGGCTTTCAAAAAGCTTCATCTGAAACTCCATTTTCACCCTCCCGGCCCGGCCATAGATTATCGCCCGGCCATGGACCATTCACTTCCCATGGCATGTCATCAACAATCGGTGATTGGAAACGTTCCCTGGTATGCCCTTTGATATTGTTCTCGTCTGGGTTGCTTTTGTATCGCTATGGTTGTATTTGTAAAAACACCTGAAATGTGGGGGTCCCTTGCCATGAAGAAAGTCGTTGTC
>NZ_JBFUGJ010000327.1:0-6447 GCF_056402975.1 Mesorhizobium sp. P3_A9
CCCTATCTGATCGCCACCGCCACCGCGTCGAACTGCGGCAGCGTCGCCACAATCACCGGCAATCCGCAGAATATGGTCATCGGCGCGCTGTCGGGCATTTCCTATCCCGCTTTTTCGGCAGCGCTGGCGCCGGTCGCCCTGTTTGGCCTCGTCGCGGTCATCGTCATCGTGCGCATCGTCTATCGCGCCGAATTCACCCGCAACGCCGAATTGACGCCGCATGTCGCGCGCGGCCGCATGCATCGTGGGCAGGTGCTGAAGGCGGTGATTGTCTGCATCGGGCTGGCAATCGCCTTCTTCGCCGGCGTTCCCGTTGCCAAGGCGGCACTGATCGGCGGCGCCATTCTGCTGCTCACCCGCGCCATCAAGCCGGAACGCATTTATCGCGAGATCGACGGTCCGTTGCTGTTCATGTTCGCCGGTCTGTTCGTGGTCGTTGCCGGCGCCGAAAAGACACTGCTGACGCCTGATCTCATCGCCTCGGCCAAGAATCTCGGCCTCGACGATGTCTGGCGTTTGTCCGGCTTTACCGCGGTGCTGTCCAACATCATGAGCAATGTGCCGGCCGTGCTGGCCTTGCGGCCGTTCATACCCGGGCTGGAAAACCCCGAACGCGCCTGGCTGGTGGTGGCGATGAGCTCGACGCTTGCCGGTAATTTCACGCTGCTCGGCTCGGTCGCCAACCTGATCGTCGCCGAGCAGTCCAAGGCTGCCGGCACACCACTGTCTTTCGGTGCCTTCTTCAAGGTCGGCTTGCCGCTGACGCTGATCACGCTCGTCGCCGGCACCGCATGGCTGGCGCTGGGGTTTTAGGCTGGGCTTCCTGAAATTCGCGCCCTGACCAGCATGGCTGCGGCTCGTCCGGCCGCCTCGATGTAGTCGGGATTGCGATGGATCAACATGATCGAAAAACAACCGTCGATCAGCAGCACGATTTCGCGCGCCACCGCCTGTGGTTCTTCGATCCCATGGTCGGACAACGCGTCAGCCAGCCATGTTTCAAAATTTGACTTGTGGCGCGACCCGACCTTGACCGCCGGATGGCCGGGCATCGAGGCGAGTTCCGCGGCCGTGCGCAGAAAGCCGCATCCCTTCCATTTCGGATGGCGTGCAACCCGCGCCAGATTGCTGAAGATCGCCTCGGCCTTGCGGTCCGCCCCACCTTCCGCCGCGTCGAACCAGCCGGCCATCTGCTGCAGATTGGGCTGATCGCGACCATCGAGATAGGCGGCGATCAGGTCGTCCTTGCTCTTGAAGTGGTAGTAGAGCGTACGCTTGGTGAGGCCTGCCTTTTCGGCAATGGCATCGACGCTGACGCGACCGATGCCCTCGGCATAGAACAGCTTCGTCGCGGCATCGACGATGCGTTTGCGGGTCGGGCTGGCGGGGTCAGACATGAAGCATGTATACCGACTAGTGAATATACACGCAATCGAAAGCATGTTCCTTTTCTCGCCGTATCTGAAAAGGAAAAACAATGACCGATCTTGTCCTGAGCGAGACCCGCGACGGGGTAACCGTCCTCACTCTCAATCGTCCGGAAAAGCTGAACGCGCTGAACTATGCCCTGATAGATCGCCTGCTCGCGATCCTCGACACGATAGAGACCGATAATGCGGTCCGTGCTGTCATTCTCACCGGAGCAGGGGAGCGGTCGTTTTCGGCGGGTGGCGACATCCATGAGTTCTCGGCCAGCGTGGCGCTTGGCGCCGATGCCGCAGTGCGCGACTTCGTCATGCGCGGGCAGCGGCTCACGGCGCGGCTGGAGGCCTTCCGCAAGCCGATCATCGCCGCCGTCAACGGGATTGCCTTCGGCGGCGGCTGCGAAATCACCGAGGCCGTGCCGCTGGCGATCGCCAGCGACCGTGCGCTGTTCGCCAAGCCGGAAATCAACCTCGCAATGCCGCCGACCTTCGGCGGCACGCAGCGCCTGCCGCGGCTTGCCGGGCGCAAGCGCGCGCTGGAATTGCTGTTGACGGGCGACTGGTTTCCGCCGCCGAGGGCGCTCGAACTTGGTCTCGTCAACGAGGTCGTGCCGCATGCCGAGTTGATGCCGGCAGCGCACGATCTTGCCCGCCGCATCATCAGGCATTCGCCGGCAGGCCTCGCCGGCATCCTCACCGCGGTGGCGCGCGGTATCAACCTCAGCATCGCCGAAGGGCTGCTGGTCGAGGCCGAGCAGTTCGCCCGCATGGTCCCGACCGCCGATCTCAGGGAAGCGCTTGGCGCCTGGATCGAGCGGCGCAAGCCCAGCTATGACGGCTCCTGGACGCACATCGCAAGGCCGGACGAGGCAAGGCGTGCCTCGCTGCGGCTCGACCAGGCGACKGGTCTGGGCAAAGCGTCAAGGTGACGCGTCATGCTGGGGGCGGGACGTCGCGGGCTGCCGCCGTCACTTCGCCCTGACGATGAACCCAAGCTGGCCGAGCACTTTCACCGCGCCGCTCTTGCCGCCCTCGAAGTCGCCCGAGGCCAGTCTCTTGCCCGTGGCGAATTCGTAGGCGGTGCCCAGGATCGCCTTCGGCGGATAGAGCCTGCTATCCGCTACCAGTTCATAGGTGGTGGTCGGAGCAAAGCCGTGTTCGGCGAAGAAGCGCTCAGGCCCCAGCCGGTCATATTCTTCCATCGCCCTCGCGACATGGGCGCGGGTCACGCTGTTCCAGGCAATCATGGCAATCATGGCAACCATGTCATCCTCCTCAGATCGATTTCACTTCGCCGCCATCCATGCGCAGCGTCGAGCCGGTGATCCAGCGCGCGGCTGATGAACCCGGAAGGCCATCAGCTCGGCGATCTCTTCGGGCTCGCCATAGCGGGCGATGCCGGCCTCCTTCGGGAAGTTGGCGGTCGCAGTGCGGCAATCGGGCAAAGCAAGCCGCGCATCGCCACCGCGTCAAGGTGCATAAGGACTAGAGCTGCGGCGGCTCGCGGATGCATATCACGCGGCCTGACGAGGCCGTAAGAAACCTCCGTCCTCCAAACAGCACGGCGCCTAGGCTTATTTTTCCTAAGCCTAGGCGCTAGAACTACTCGTTTGCGCCCAGGCGATCGCCAGCGTCATCCTCGTTGTCAATCGCAGCCGGCTTTTCGGCGAAGGCAATGGAGGCATCGTTGGTCGCTCTCGCTCGCAGGTCCTGGGTCCCCTCACATTGCGACATGTTCGCCCAGCAGCTGGCGCAGCAAACCAGTCATCAGACGACCGATGCCGTCATGGCGGCAATCGCCGGGGGCATTGAGCTGAACCGCTCGATCCACGAGACCGACTGTATAAACCTCAACCCGGCGACCAATGTCATGAACCCGAAGGCCGAGGCAGCGCTCTCCTCGGGCCTCGGATCGCGCCCGTCGCTTGGTTATCCCGGCGACAAGTATGAAATGGGCTTGGAAGGTGTCGAGCGGATCGAAGTCATCGCTGCTGAACTCGCGGCGGAAGTCTTCGGTGCGCAATATGCCGAGATCCGCGTGCCATCCGGCGCGATCGCCAATCTCTACGCCTTCATGGTCGCGGCCCGGCCAGGCGACAGCATCATTGTCCCGTCGCCGGCCATTGGCGGCCATGTCACCCACCACATGGCTGGTTGCGCCGGTCTTTACGGCCTCGATATTCACACGGCTCCGGTTGATGCCGACAGCTACACCGTCCATGTCGGAAAATTGCGCGACCTGGCCAGGTCGATAAAGCCGAAAATGATAACGATCGGCAGCAGCCTCAACCTGCTGCCGCATCCCATTCGGGAAATCAGGGCGATCGCCGACGAGGTCGGCGCGCTGGTCCTCTTCGACGCCGCACATCTTTGCGGCATGATTGCCGGGCACGCCTGGCAGCAGCCCCTCCAGGAGGGGGCTCATCTGATGACGATGAGTACCTACAAGAGCCTTGGCGGCCCGGCGTCGGGACTGATCGTCACCAACGATGCCGCTGTCGCCGAAAAACTCGACAGGATCGCATTTCCCGGCATGACCGCCAATTTCGATGCCGCCAAGTCGGCGGCGCTGGCAATCACGCTTCTGGACTGGAAGGACCACGGCAAAGCCTATGCAGCAACGATGGCGCGGACCGCAAAGGCCCTGGCCGACAGCCTTGCAGATCGCGGTCTGCCGGTGTTTTCGACGAGCAAGGGCTACACGACATCGCATCAGTTCGCCATCAAGGCGGCCGAATTCGGCGGCGGTCAGGCCGCGGCTAAAAAACTGCGGCTGGCCAACATCCTGAGCTGCGGCATCGGCCTTCCCATGGATGCGGTCGACGGCGACATGAATGGGCTGCGCCTCGGCGCGCCCGAGATCGTTCGCTGGGGCATGACCGAGGACGACATGCCGGAACTCGCGGCGCTTATCGCCAGGGGACTGCGCGGCAACGACGCCAGCGAACAGGTCGCCGCTGATGTCACGGCATTCCGGCGTCGGTTCAACAAACTTCATTTTGTGAACTGACGACCAGAACCCGCGGGCAAATGCCCGCCACTCTAAAAACAGGGGAATGAAATGCGCATAATCGTGCAGATGATGACTGCTGCCCTAATCACGGCTGCCGCTGTCGGCGTTGCGAGGGCGGATATCGTGTTCGGCGTCGCGGGGCCGATGTCGGGACCGAACGCCGCCTATGGAGAACAGTACCGCGTCGGTGTCGAAACCGCGGTCGAACGCATCAACGCCAATGGCGGCGTTCTCGGACAAAAGCTTGTCGTATCGGTCGGTGACGATGTCTCCGACCCGAAGCAGGGCGTTTCGGTCGCCAACAAATTCGTCGCCGACGGCGTCCACTATGTCGTCGGACACTACAATTCCGGTGTCACCATTCCGGCCTCCGAAGTCTATTCGGAAAATGGCGTCCTGTTCGTGACGCCGACGGCCACCAATCCGACGGTTACCGAGCGCGGTCTCTGGAATGCCTTCAGGGCATGCGGCCGCGACGATCAGCAGGGCTCGATCGCCGCCAAATTCATTCTCGGCCGCTTCAAGGACAAGAAGATCGCCATCGTCGATGACAAGTCGACAGCGGGCAAAGGCCTCGCCGATGAAATGACCAAGGCCTACAACGCCGGCGGCGGCAAGGAAGTCCTCCACGAGGAGGTTAACCCGGGCGAGAAGGACTACAGCCCGCTGGTGACCAAGATCAAGCAATCGGGTGCCGATCTCGTCTATTATGGCGGCCAGCACACGGAAGCCGGGCTAATTGTCCGTCAGATGCACGATCAGGGCGTTGCCGCGATCCTGATGGGCGGCGACGGCATCAGCAACAGCGAATTCGGCGCCATAGCCGGTGACGGTGCTGCGGGAACTCTGATGACGTCGTTCCCCGATCCGGCGACATTCGCGGAAGCCAAGGACGCCGTCGCCGATCTGAAGGCCAGGAACGTGCCGACCGAAGCGGTGACACTTTACGCTTACGCGGCAACGCAGATTCTTGCCGAGGCCATCGTCAAGGCCAAGGCCGATGATCCAAAGGCCGCTGCTGACTACCTCCATTCCGGCGCCGCCATCTCGACGGTCCTCGGTTCGATCTCTTACGACGACAAGGGGGATATCAAGCAGCCGGGCTTCGTCGTATTTGAATGGCAGAAGGCCGACGGCAAGCTGATCCCCGTCGCCCTCAAATAGAAACATCGCGTTGGCGGCCCGGCACCTGAAACTGGTCAACTGGCCGCCGACGCCGTCCTGGAATGCTGGATGGCTGTCAATCCGCCGCGACCTCGAATGCCGCCCCTCAACACCTTGCGGGCCTTTGAGGCTGCTGCTCGCCATGAGAGCTTCGCCAAGGCTGCGGATGAACTCGGTGTCACGCCGGCGGCCGTGTCGCATCAGGTCAAATCCCTCGAAGCGTGGCTTGGCTCGCCGCTTTTTGTCCGGCATGCGCAAGGGCTGCATCTGACGGAAGCGGGACGCGCGGCAATCCCGGCCTTCTCCACTGCGTTTGACGCCTTGGGCCTTGCCGTTCAAGAGCTGCGCATCTGGGCGCCGAAATCGCAAGTGAGTATCGCCGCGCTGCCGTCCATTGCCCAACTGTGGCTGGCCCCGCGCCTGCCGGCTCTGCGCGCCGCCCTGCCGGCTCTTCGTCCATCCATACACGCGCTCGAGGAGCCGCCGGATTTCAGGCGAGAGCCATTCGACCTCGCTATCTTCCTGACGAGGCCCATCTCCCTGACAAGGCAAGGAGCCGGCGGCAGCCGTTCCTTCAAGCTTTGCGACGATGTCCTGTTTCCGGTCTGTACCCCCGGCTTGGCTGCACAGCTGAAAACGCCCGCGGATCTCGCTTCGCAGCTCTTGTTATGGGACACCACCTGGACGGGTGATTGGAACCTTTGGTTCGACAGTGTCGGCATGAAAGGCCCATCGATCGATGCCGGATCGGAGTTTTCGCTTTATAGCCTTGCCCTTCAGGCCGCCGTCGATGGCGCCGGCGTTCTCATGGGACACGAGGTGCTGGTCTCTCGCGCCCTGGCGTCC
>NZ_JBFUGJ010000328.1:0-6445 GCF_056402975.1 Mesorhizobium sp. P3_A9
AAAGAAGGCGGTCGGGCCCCAGCTCATCCACGGTTTAGGCCACCTGAGGGGCGACGGGCTCTCGACCACCGCCACGGATCAGGCAAGCACCTGGTCCGTGGCACCCTCAACAATGCACGATTCCAAACACACAAGGGGCAGCGCGGAGTTCTGAGAAGCTAGCGCTGCCCCTCATCTGCCTGCCGGCATCTTCTCCCCGTAAACGGGGCGAAGAAAGCTAGAACCGCTCCAGCTTCCTTCGCACCTTCGCCAGAAACGCCGCCCGCGTCTTTGGTGTCGAGGCATCCATCAGATAATGCGCCAGGAAGAACGTCTTGCACCTTGTCGCGCATAGCGCCCGCATGCCGCGCAGCAGCGTCTTGCGTCCAGGCTGGCCGACGACGACGCTCCACCAGGTCGGCGCGCCGCAGGTGGTGATGACGCCGACCTTGGTGACATGCGTCATCAGCGACTTGATCCGCCCCTTGCCCGCCGGCAGTTTGAAGGCGACGTCCGTGGCCCACACCCGGTCAAGCCAGCCCTTCAGCATCGCCGGCAGGCCGTACCACCAGGTAGGGTAGACGAACAGGATCGCTTCGGCCCAGCCGAGCAGTTCGAAATGCGGCTTCAGCGCGGGGTCCTGCGGCGCCTGGTCGTTGTAGCTGCGCCGCTCCTCGCAACCCATCACCGGGTCGAATTTCTCCGCATAGAGGTCGAGCAGCCGCACCTCCCAGCCCCTTGCCTTCAGCACGTCGACGGCGGTGTCGCGAATGCTTGCACAAAAACTTTCAGGCACCGGATGGCAATAGACCACGAGGACCCGCATCAGAATGCATCCATGCTGGCCGCGACCTTGGCCATGAAGGATTTTCGCGTTTCATCGGTCGACAGGTTCATCGCGTAATGCGCGAGGTAAGTCACCGGCGCGCCCGGCTTTACCGTGGCGCGCAGCATGCGCTCGATCAGTTTGCGCGGCGGATCGCCCATCAGGATGGCGCGGAACCGGCTGCCGCCATAGGTAGTGACCGCAGCGACCTTCCTGATGTTGTGCAGCGACGGCTGCACCTTGCCGTCGACCAGCCTGAACGACACGCCGGGCAGGAAGACGCGATCGAAAAAGCCTTTCAGGATGGCAGGGAAACCGTAGTTCCAGACCGGATAGGAAAGCACCAACGCCTCGGCCCGCAGCAGGCGCTCGACATACGGCGCCGCCGGGTCAGCGGAGCCGCGTGGGTCGTGATAGTCCAACCTCTCCTGGCGCGTCAKCCTGGGATCGAAATCCTCGGCGTAGAGATCGCAGTCATCGACGGTATGGCCCGCCGCCGTCAGCCGCTCGACGATCAACCGGTGCAGGCCAGCATTGAAGCTGGTCTCGACCGGATGCGCGTAGAGGACGAGGATGTTCATCAGCCCGCCCTCTGCAGCCCCTTGAACAGAAAAGTCCGCCCGGATCGATAATCATAATCCGGGTTTTCCCAGGCGATCATCTTGCCGGGGTTGAGCAGGCCTTGCGGGTCGGTCTCGCGCTTGAAGGCAAGCTGCACGGCATCGGTCTGCTTCATGCCGCCCTCTTCCAGCGTGTAGCGGTGCGGGTTGAAGATCGGGCAGCCATTTTCCTCATGCAGGCGCACGATCTCGTCGAGCCGTGCCTCGGTGGTAAATTTCACCAGCGGCAGGCCAAAGCAGGTGATGTTGCCGTCCAGCCGCACGAATTCGAGATGCGAGAACACTTCGCCGGGAAACATCGCATCCATCTTCTCGACCAGCGCCAGCTGGTTGGGAAAGGGATAGAGCGACTGCAGATAGGTGATATCGGGATCGACGCGCAGCGCTCTCAGCGTGGTGTGGTTCCAGGCCAGCTCATAGGCCGGCGGCAGGCCTTTTTTCTCCTCGGGCGTCGCGGTGGCAGCGTTGAAAATCACCGCGCCGCCGGCACGCCTAGTGAAGGCGAGGAAGGCATCCAGCCCATGCTGCGCCACCATGACGACGCAGATACTCTGCCCCTCTCTGAAAAATTTCTGGTGGCGTTTGAAATAGAGCTGCGGCACGGGTGCCGCGATCGGCGTGATCAGTTTGGTCAGGATGCCGTCCTGGCACGCCAGCGCATTGCCGTAGCGCGCCGCGTCCATGAAGGCATCGAAGCCGACAATGACATCGACCCACTCATAGGCCGCGGTCAGCGGCATCTCGACTTCCGTGATGATACCGTTGGTGCCGTAGGCGTGGGTCACCTTGTGCAGATCCTCGCCGGTGAGTTCGAGCGCTTTCGGCTCGGCCTCCATGGTCACCACGCGCAGGCGCAGCACATTGCCGAAATCGCGCAAGCCGCCGAAATTGATCGAGCCGACGCCGCCCGAGCCGCCGGCGATGAAGCCGCCGATCGAAGCGGTGTTGTAGGTGGAAGGTGACAGCCGCAGTTCCTGGCCGGAATGCGCGCGCGTCGCCTTGTCGATATCGGCCAGCACCGCGCCCGGCCCGGTCACCACGCGCCCCGGCGCGATCGACTTGATCTCGTTCATCTCGGCGAGATTGAGCACCACGCCGCCCGACAACGGCATGGCCTGGCCATAATTGCCGGTGCCGCTGCCGCGCGGCGTCACCGGCACGCCATGCCGATGACAGGCGGCGAGCACGCGGAACAGCTCGGCCTCGGTCTTCGGCGTCACAATGAGGTCGCCGGTGACATGGTCGAGCTGCTGCTTCAGCACCGGGCTGTACCAGTAGAAATCRCGGCTYTTCTGCTGGACGATGGCCGGATTGTCGTCGAGCTTCAGCCCGTCGAGATCGCGTTTGAGTGCCGAAACATCCATCATTCCACCATCAGWTCGTCGAGTTCGGCATAGTCGGGCARGCGCCGGTCGATCGCGCGTCCGGCGCGCACGACGATGCGATCCGATTCGGGCCGCGACAGCAATTCGGTCCAGCTTCGACCTTTGAACAGGATGAAATCGGCATCGTCGCCCGCGGCAACCGTGCCGAGCCTGTCGAGCCGCATCACCTTGGCCGGGGTCGCGGTGACCGCTTGTGGCCAGTCGGCGACCGGATGGTCGAAATGCAGGATGCGCGTCGCCATCCGGTAGACCTCCAGCATGTCGAGATCGCCATAGGCRTAGAASGGRTCACGCGTGTTGTCSGAGGCRACMGCRACCGSAATRCCCCTCGCCTTCATCTCATGCAGCAGCGTCACGCCCCGCCARCGCGGCGTGGTSTKRTCSGMSCGSCGGTCCTGYAGATAGAGRTTGCACATCGGCAGCGAGACSAYCGCMAGCCCCGCCTTCGCCACCTTGTCCAGCGTGTCCAGCACCTCGAGATCGGGCTGCCGCGCCAGCGAGCAGCAATGGCCAACGAGGATCTTGCCCTCGAAGCCGCTCCAGAGTGCCGCCTCGGCGATCTTCTTCAGCGAGACCGCGGCAATGTCGTCGGTCTCGTCGGCGTGGAAATCGAGGTCGAGCCCATGCTTGATCGCTTGTGCGAAAACATGGTCGAGCAGTTCTTCCAGGTCCGGCACCATATAGGTGACGACACCGAGCACACCCTTGGCCGCGGCTACCCGTTTCGCCAGCCTGTCGAACCACTTTTTGTCGCGCACACCCTCGATGCCGAGCAGGCAGGCGCCCTGCAATTCGATACGGCCGCGCCATGTCTCGCGCATCGTCTCGAACACCGGCCAGGAGATTTCCTCCTGCGGCGCGACGCTGTCGAGATGGGTGCGCAGCGCCCTGGTGCCATGCGCATAGGCGGAGCGCAGCGAGAAATCCATGCGCTTGGCAAGGTCCTCGGCGCTCCAGCGCGCGACGCGGTCGGCGCCCGCGGCATTGAGTGCTCCCATGAAGGTGCCGTCGGGATTGGGTTCTCGCGGCCAGATATGGCCCTTGTCGATATGCGTGTGGCAGTCGACGAAGCACGGCAGCACGATGCGGCCGCCAAGGTCTACGGCATCCGCCAATGCCGCTGTCCGATCATGTGCCGCGATGCTCGAGATCTTGCTGTCCGCGACAGTGATATCGGCGAGCGCGAACCCATCCCCGTCATAAACCGCAGCGAGCCCCGGCGTCAGCGACGCGTGAAGACGGGCATTGGCGAGCCGGTATGAAGCTGAGTCTGGAATCAAGGCACTACCGCTCCTGCTTCAGCGCGCTTTCGTGCCAGCGCCGCAAAATGAGATGCGAAATCAGCGACAGCACGAGGAAGATCAGGATGCCGGTCAGCGAGATCAGGAACAGAGCCGCGAACAGCCTTGGCGCGTTGAGCCGGTAGCCGGCCTCGATGATGCGCGAGGCGAGCCCCGACGACTGGCCGGTGGTGCCGGCAACGAACTCCGCGACCACCGCGCCGATCAGCGACAGGCCGCCGGCGATCTTCAACCCACCGAGAAAATACGGCATCGCCGCAGGCAGTCTGAGATAGCGCAGTTGCTGCCAGCGCGTCGCGCCGTTGAGCTTGAACAGGTCGCGCAGATTGYGGTCGACMGAGTTAAGGCCGAGCGTGGTGTTGGACAGGATCGGAAAGAAGGCGACGATCCAGGCGCAGAGCAGAAGCTTGGTCGTCTGGTTGTTCACATAGATGTTGATCAGCGGAAAGATCGCCACGATCGGCGTCACCTGCAGCACGATGGCAAACGGGAAGAACGACATCTCGACCCATTTCGACTGCGCGAACAGCACCGACAGGCCGACCCCGCCGATGACAGCCAAGGCCAGGCTGAGGAAGGTGATGCGCAAGGTGACCAGCAGCGAGGAGAACAGCAGCCCGGCATCGTTGTAGAGCGTCTGCACCACCACGCCGGGACGCGGCAGGATGTATTGCGGGATCTCGTTCCAGACGCAGATGCGGTCCCACAGCCAGATCGCCAGGATCATGATCGCCAGCGGCAGCACCCAGCGGCCGATCCGTTCGAACCGTTCCTGGCGCACGCGACGCGCTTCCTCCGGGTCGAGTTTGAGCACCTGCTCGTCAATGGCCGTCATGGTGCGCGCCTGCTGTTGAATTGATGGCAGTGACCAGCACGTCGGAGGCTTGCCGGCAAAGCGCCGCGTAGTCCGGCGAGGTGCGAAACGCCTCGTCGCGCGGATAGGAGGCCTCGATGGCAAGTTCGTCGAACACCCGGCCCGGCCGCGCCGCCATGACRACGACGCGGTTGGAMAGGAAMACGCTTTCAAARACGCTGTGSGTGACGAAGACGACGGTGAAGCGYTCRTCCTGCCAMAGCTCCAGCAGGTCGTTGTTGAGCTTGAAGCGSGTGATYTCGTCGAGYGCSGCAAACGGYTCGTCCATCAACAGCACGCGYGGCTTGGTCACCATGGCGCGCGCGATCGAGACGCGCATCTTCATGCCGCCCGACAGTTCGCGCGGCACGGCGTCCTCGAAACCGGTCAGGTGCACCCGCGCCAGCATCTCGGTGATTGCCGGGGCTGCCTTGGCGCGGGAAATGCCTTTCAGCCTGAGCGGCAGCCAGACATTGTCGAAGACACTGGCCCAGGGCAGCAGCGTCGGCTCCTGGAAGACGAAGCCGATATTGGCGCGGTCGAGCGAGCCGCCGCCGCGCCAGTCGAGCACGCCGGAGGTCGGCGTCGACAGGCCGGCAATCAGCCGCAATGCCGTCGACTTGCCACAGCCGGACGGCCCGAGCAGGCTGAGGAAATCACCTTCCCGGATGGTCAGGTCGACATCACTCAGCGCCGTCACGCCGTTGGAAAACACCTTGCCGACGCCGCGCAGCGCCAGCAAGGCCGGAGCGACGTCCGATGCCGGCGCTCGCGCCACCTTTTCCCCTATCATGCGCGGACTGGCCTATTTCTTCAGGTCGAGCCCGACACCCTTGTTGACGAAGGCCAGCGTGTAGCCCTTGGTGATGTCGATGCCTTCAGGCGTGACCTTGGCCTTGACCATCTTGTCGTAAAAACTCTTGATCCGCGCGTCGGTCATGGCGCCGATGCCGAGCTTCTCGGTGTCGCCGGAATCGGCAAGGCCGAATTTCTTCATCTGCTCGATCGAGAAAGCGATCTGCTCGTCGCTCATGTCAGGATTGTCTTTCTTGATCATGTCGTTGGCGGCCTTGTTGTCGCCGTAGAGGTACTTGTACCAACCCTTGGCCGAGCCATCGACGAAGCACTGGACGACCTCCGGCTTCTTGTCGATCGTGTCCTGCATCACCTCGATCGTCGTCGAATAGGTGTCCCAGCCATAGTCGGCGAGCAGGAACTGGTTCGGCACGAAGCCGCCTTCCTTCTTGACCGCGAACGGCTCCGAGGTGACGTAACCCTGCTGGATCGACTTCTTGTTGGCGAGGAAGGGAGCGGTGTTATAGGTGTAGGGCGCGCGCTTGGCGGCGTCGAAACCRAGCGCCGTGACCATCCACTGGAAGAAGGTCTGCACGCCTTCGTCACCCAAAATGTACTGGTCGGCGTTCTTCAGGTCTTCCCACTTGTCCAGCCCTTCGCCGGGGTGGGACATGATGACCTGCGGG
>NZ_JBFUGJ010000329.1:0-6432 GCF_056402975.1 Mesorhizobium sp. P3_A9
CAGCGTCACCAGRCCGGTYTCGGGRCCGCGCAGMAGYTCGGCTTSCGARGGCAGGCCGGCCKCGTTCCAGAGSCGGACGATGTCRTCGCCGCTYGMTTGCGCCAGCGTCGCCATGRCGGCCTTGCGCTCRGCCTGRTCGCGSGCTTCCTGTCCTCGCATCGGCAGCATTCCTCTTTGCTAAATTTGTCTATTGATATAGACAACTATACAAATTATACATATTACCTAACGCGTGTCCATGACGGGTGGATGACAAGCGGCGGAAGCTTGGGGGGCAATTCATGATCGGGCGACAGGAAGCCGACAGCATCGAGCGGCGCAGCGGTGTCTCGTTGTGGCGGCAGATCGCCGACAGGATTCTGCAGGGGATCGCCATCGGCGATTTCGCCGAGAATTCCGCGCTGCCGCCGGAAGTGGCGCTGGCCGAGCGCTATGGCGTCAACCGTCACACGGTGCGCAGCGCCATATCGGCGCTTGTGCAGGAAGGCGTGCTGCGGGCCGAGCAGGGACGCGGCACCTTCGTGCTGTCGCGCAAGCGGCTGTCCTATCCGATCGGCGCACGCACACGCTTTTCGACAGGCCTGCAGGGGCAGACGTCGGAACGGCATATCGTGCTGCTCGCCTCATCGGTCGAGCCGGCCAGCCAGCGTGTCGCCGAGGGGCTTGGCCTGGCCAGGGGCGCCGAGGTGATCAGGTTGGAGACACGCGGCGAAGCCGATGGCCGGCCGGTGTCGCGCGCCGCCGGATGGTTCGATGCCAGGCGCTTTACCGGGATCGACAAGGCGATGGCTGAGACCGGCTCGATCACCGCGTCGCTGGCCCGCTTCGGCATAGACGACTATCTCCGGCAATCGACCGTCCTGTCGGCGCGCCATGCCGATGCTGCCGATCTTGCCGACCTCGACCTGCAGCCCGGCGCCATCGTGCTCGTCACGGTCTCCGTCAACGTCACCCCGGATGGGCAGCCGGTCCAGTTTTCGGAGTCGCGGTTTCCGGCGGAACGGGTGGAGCTGAAGCTGTCGGCGCTGTAGGGCGACGGCGGCCGGCTACCCCACCTCGAT
Organism: Mesorhizobium sp. P3_A9; assembly: GCF_056402975.1. Lineage (NCBI taxonomy): Bacteria > Pseudomonadati > Pseudomonadota > Alphaproteobacteria > Hyphomicrobiales > Phyllobacteriaceae > Mesorhizobium > Mesorhizobium sp. P3_A9. The sequence continues at coordinate 1,062 of NZ_JBFUGJ010000329.1, forward strand.
CACGGCCTTGATCAGGCCGGATTTTTCGTGCGCCCAACGGGCGAGATCGCTCGGCGTCTCGGCAAGCGATGTGCGGTGGGTGACGAGCGTGGCCAGGGGCACCGAACCGTTGCGGATCGAGGCTGCGACATGGTCGAAGTCGGCGCGCAGCGCATTGCGGCTGCCGATCAATGTCATTTCACGCTTGTGGAATTCGGGGTCGGAAAAGACGATGTCGTCCTTGACGACGCTGACCAGCACCAGTGTGCCGCCATGCGCGACATGAGCGAAGGCCGACTGCACCGAGGCGGTGTTGCCGGTGGCGTCGAAGACGACGTCGAAGCCTTCGCCTGACGTCGCCTCCTTGACCAGATCGGGCACCGCTGCGCGGGAGCCGTCGAGAATATTGAAGCCGAGTTCGTTCGCCGCAAAATCGAGCCGTTCCGTACTCATGTCGAGCAGCGTCACGTCGAGCCCGGCTATGCGGGCGAAGATGGCGGTGCCGAGRCCGATCGGSCCGGCGCCGATGACCAACGTGCGGGCGCCGGGCTCGCCCCGCGCGCGCCGCACGGCATGCGCGCCGATGGCCAGGAATTCGACGGCGGCGGCATCGGCCAGCGACAGGCCGTTTGCCGGATAAAGATTCTGCGCCGGCACCAGGATGCGTTCGCACATGGCGCCGTCGCGATGAACGCCGAGCACCTCGATTCTGACGCAGCAATTCGGCTTGCCGTGCCGGCAGGCGATGCATTTGCCGCAAGAGAGATATGGGTTGATGACGACCGGTTCGCCAATGGCAAGGTCGACGCCTTCGCCGGTCTCGACGATGGTTCCCGACACTTCGTGGCCCATGATGCGGGGATAGGCGAGGAACGGATGCTTGCCTTCGAAAATGTGGTAGTCGGTGCCGCAGATGCCGACATGGCTGATTGAAACCAGCGCCCAGCCGGCAGGTGGTGCGCCCGGCGCGGGGCGGTCTTCCAGGACAAGTTCGCCGGGCGAGCGGCAGACGACGGCTTTCATGCTTCGATCCAGTCTCTAATGAAATCGCCGGCCCGGCAGTCAAGTCGGGCCGGCGACCGCTCAGGGATGCCTACTTGCCGCGGCGCCGCAGCCCGTCGAAGTAGACGATGATGATGATCAGCGCGCCGGTGATGATGCGCTGCCAGAACGAGTTGACGTTGAGCAGGTTGGCACCGTTGTTGATGGTGGCCAGGATGAAGGCGCCGAGCAGCGGGCCGTGCACCGAGCCGACGGCGCCGAACAGCGAGGTGCCGCCGATGACCGACGAGGCAATGGCCTGCAGTTCCCAGCCCTCGGCCTGGGTCGGGTTGCCGATGCCGATGCGGGCGGCAAGCAGCACGCCGACGAAGGCCGCGCACAGGCCGGACAGTGTGTAGGCCATGTAGATSGTGCGCTGGACRTTGACGCCGGACAGGCGCGAGGCCTCGGCGTTTGAGCCGACCGAGAASAGATAGCGGCCCCAGCGGCTGTGGTGGAGGAAGATRTAAGCCGGAATGCCGACCAKGATSACCATCCAGAACAGGTTGGGAATGCCGATGAAGGAATTGCGCGAGAAGGCGGTGAATGTGTCGCTGTTGATGTTGATCGAGTTGCCGTTGGTCATCAAAAGGCCGATGCCGCGCAGCGAGGTCAGCGTCGCCAGCGTGATGATGAAGGGCGGCAGGCCCATCTTGACGATGCCGAAGCCGTGAAACATGCCGATGGCGACGCCGACCAGCAGTGTCGCCAGAATGGCGAGCCAGATCGGGACGCCGGCATTGATCAGCATGGCGACGACGACGGTGGCGAAGCCGACCACCGCGCCGACGGAAAGATCGATGCCGCCGGTGATGATGACGAAGGTCTGGCCGACCGCCATGATGGCGATCATCGAACCCTGGCGCAGAAGATTGGCGATGTTGTTGCCCGAGGCGAAGCTTGGCGTCGCCAGCGAAAGGACGATCCAGAGCAGCACCAACAGCGCCAGCAGCGTCAATCCGAACAGGACGTTGTAATTGCGCTTCGGTTTTTCGGCGGGGATCGCCTCGATGCTCATGTCTGTCCTCCCAGTTTTTCTTGTTTCTCGGCGAGCGCCTGCGTGAGAATGTCCTCGTGACTGGCGGTGTGGTACCCATGCGTGGCCACCAGCTTGCCGCGCCGGAACACGTGCAGCGTGTCGGCCAGTTCGTAGACCTCCGGCAAGTAGGACGAGATCAGGATGATGCCGGCGCCCTTCGACAACAGCTCGCCGAACAGGCGGTAGATTTCGGCCTTGGTGCCGACATCGACGCCGACTGTAGGTTCGTCGAAGATGAACAGCTTGGCGCCATGCGCCAGCCATTTGCCGATGACGATCTTCTGCTGGTTGCCGCCGGAAAGGCTGGATGCCAGCGCGCCGCGCGTCGGCGTCTTGATCCGGAGGCCGGCGATCTGGCGGTCGGCCTCGGTCTTCTCCTTTGCGTTGGAGATCAAGAGATTGCTGGAGATGCGCTTGTAGATCGGCAGGTTGAGGTTGAGGCCGACCGGCAGATTGAGGCAGAGGCCCTGGTCGCGGCGGCTTTCCGGTGCCAGCGCCATGCCGAGCTTGATCGCGTCGTGCTCGGAATTGACCTGAACCGGCTTGCCTTCCCACAGGATCTCGCCCGCCGATTTGCGGTGGCGGCCGTAAAGCGTGGTGACGAATTCGCTGCGCCCGGCGCCGATCAGGCCGTAGAGCCCGATGATCTCGCCTGCGCGGACCGTCATCGAGACATTTTCGAACCCCTTGCCCGACAGGTTCCTGGTCTCGACGATTGTGGCACCGGGGGTGAAATGCTCCTTGTGATAGACCTGCTCGATCGAGCGGTTGATCATCATCTTGACCAGCTCGGCGTCGTTGGTCTCGGCAATGTTCCTGGTGCCGACCAGCGTGCCGTCGCGCAGCACGGAGACGCGATCGGCGAGCTCGAACACTTCCTCCATGCGATGGCTGATGTAGATGATCGTCACGCCTTCGCCCTTCAGCCGGCGGATCAGGGTGAAGAGCTGGTCCGCCTCCTTGCGGGTGAGATAAGCGGTCGGCTCGTCGAAGATCAGGAATTTGGTGCCGCGCACGGTGGCGCGGGCGGCGGCAATCAGCTGCTGCTGGCCGATGGTAAGGTCGCCGAGCACGACATGCGCCGGCAGGTCGAAGCCGAGATCGTCGATGATCTTCTGCGCTTCCCTGACCATGGCRCGCTGCTGCAGGATGCCGWARCGYGARTYCTCCTCGCCGAGGAACATGTTGGCGGCRACSGTSARATGRCGGCAGAGCACGACCTCCTGATGCACGGCGTTGATGCCGAGCGCCATCGCCTCATGCGGGGTGGCGAGCGCTGCCGGTTTGCCTTCCCAGAAGACATCGCCCGATGTGCGCGGCATGACGCCGGTCAGAAGCTTGATGAGTGTTGATTTGCCGGCGCCGTTCTCGCCGACGATGGCGTGGATTTCACCGGACTTGAAAGCAAGGTTGACCGGCTTCAGCGCGTGCGTGCCGGGGTAGCGCTTCTCCAACCCGCGTAATTCGAGGATCGTGCGCCCTGGTTCCAGCGCGGGGGCGGGATGCAGGTCCTGCGCCGTCGAAATCATGACAATCCTCCCAGATTGGCTCCCAGATCGGCCTCACCATTGGCACGCGGCGAGGCAAGGATATGCCTCGAAAAAACAGCCTAGCCTAAGCTTGCGGGTTGCCAAGCCGTTTGTTCCGGCAGTGGATGTTTCCGGGGCGCGAGGCCCCGGAAACGATTGTGGATGCGACAGCTCAGAGCTTCGGGTTGAGCAGCGCGTCGATCTTGGGGTCTTTCATGTTGGCCTTGGTCACCAGATTGGCGCCGGTGTCGACATTGGCTTCGACCTTCTCGCCCTTGGAGGCGGCGAGCGCGGTCTTGATGCCGTCATAGCCCATCCGGTACGGATCCTGGACGACGAGGGCGGAAATGACGCCGTCATTGAGGAACTTGATCAGCTTCTCATCGCTGTCGAAGCCGAYCAGCSCSASCTTGCCGSCAAGGTTGTTCTCGGCGAYMGCCTGRCCGACGCCCTGCGCCATGATCAGGTTGGAGGCGAARATACCCTTGAGGTYCGGRTTGGCGGTGATCAGGTCGGTKGCGATGTTGAGGCCGGTGGTGGCCTGGCCGTCRGCRTAYTTGTCGGCGACCAGCTTCAGGCCCGGATATTTCGCCTTGAGCTGTTCGGTGAAGCCCTGCTTGCGCTGTTCGAGCGAGCCGGCGCCGGGAGCGTTGGTGATCAGGGCGACGTCGCCCTCGATCTTGCCGCCGTTGGCTGCGCCGATGGCGGCTGCGAGGCCGTCAGCGGCAACGCGGCCGCCCTGCACGTTGTCGGTGGTGAGGAACGAGGTGAAGGCCTTGGAGTCGGCGCCGGAGTCGATGCCGATAACCTTGACCTTGGCAGCGGCTTCGTCGATCGGCTTGCCAAGCGCCTTGAACTCGGTCGGCGCGATCACGATCGCGGCCGGGTTGCTGGCGACGGCGTTCTCGAGCATCGAGACCTGGCCGTTGACGTCGGTTTCAGCCTGCGCGCCGAGTTCCGGCACATTGACGCCGAGATCCTTGCCGGCCTTGCGGGCACCGGCCAGAACGATCTGCCAGTAGAAGGACGTGGTGTCCTTGACGATGATCGGAATGGTCACGTCCGCCGCCGAAACCGGCGCCGAATGCATGACGCCGGCGAGCATCGATGCTGCTGCCAGTGCCATGACGGCGCGGCGGTTGAGAATGCTGGTCATGAATTTCATTAGGATTCCTCCCTAAGTCGCCCGGTGAACGTTACGGAAAGTTCCGTTCGGATAGGCGTGGCCCAAACAGAACTTTATCAATAAAAAACATTTACGCTGTTTTGATAGTGCATCGATCTGGCCGATGCAAGCGGTGTTTCACGCCCGGCTTGCTATCGTCGGCGGAGACACATTCGCACGCTGCTCCTCCCAGGATGCAGCCAGAAGCTCCCGTTTCGTTCTGTAGAAGCATGGAATATTAATTCCATGCTTTAGTCAATATGGAATGTTCATTCTCTCGACGATGTCGCGGATTTGTGAAGTTGGAGCCCGCCATCGAGGGCATGTCGGCAAGATGCCGCCTTCATCCCAGATCCTGCACCACCGTGTAGGGACGGTATTTCTGATATTCCGTCTCCGGCACGTCGATGTCGAGCAGTTCGAGGTTGCGYGTCAGGTTTGCCAGTTTGGCGGTGCCGGTCAGCACCGTGGCGACCGTCGGCTCGTGCAGTGGAAACTGGAAGGCGGCGGCAGCCAGGGGATAGCCGCCTTCGCCGGCGATCTTCTCCATGGCGTCGACCCGGTCGAGCATATCGCGGCTGGCGGGTGCGTAGTCGAAATGCGCGCCTTGCACCGGCC
>NZ_JBFUGJ010000330.1:0-6431 GCF_056402975.1 Mesorhizobium sp. P3_A9
CACCGAGATCSCGGACGTTYTCCTGGATGACGATGGTGTCGGCGCCKTCRGGYAGCGGCGCGCCGGTGAAGATGCGCACYGCCTGGCGCTCGCCGACSGWGCCGTCAAAGCCRCGCCCGGCSGGCGCCATGCCGATCACCGAGAGTCGCGACGGTGCCGACGCGACATCGGCTGCGCGGGTGGCATAGCCATCCATGGCCGAGGCATTGAAGGGCGGCTGGGTGCGCAGCGCCGCGACAGGCTCCGTCAGCACACGATCAACCGCCTCGAACAGGGAAACGCTTTCGCCGGCCAGAGGTGCTRCACCATCCAGCAGGCGTTCGAGCGCCTCCGCGACCGGAACCAGCGCCATCAGGCGCCAGCCTTGTAATCGCCGGACTTGCCGCCGGTCTTTTCGACCAGCCGGATGCCGGAGATGACCATGGCGCGGTCCACGGCCTTGGCCATGTCGTAAATGGTCAGGCAGGCCACGGAAGCGGCGGTCAGCGCTTCCATCTCGACGCCGGTCTTGCCGGTGACACGCGCCAGCGCGGTGACTTTCAGGCCGGGCAGCGCATGGTCAGGCTCGATGTCGACGGAAACCTTGGTGAGGAGCAGTGGATGGCAGAGCGGAATCAACTCATGCGTCTTCTTCGCCGCCATGATGCCGGCGATGCGCGCGGTGCCGAGTACATCGCCCTTCTTGGCGTTGCCGGCGAGAATGGTCTTCAAGGTCTCGGGCTGCATGGAGACGAAACCCTCGGCGATCGCGGTTCGAGTCGTCTCTTCCTTGCCGCCGACATCGACCATGTTGGCCTCGCCCTGCGCGCCGAGATGGGTGAGGGCTGACGTCATCGTCAGACGGCCTCGGCCGATACCTTGCCCGTCAACAGCAGACGCGTGGCAGTGGTGACATCCTCTTGCCGCATCAGGCTCTCGCCGACAAGGAAGGTGCCGATGCCGGTCTTCTGCATCCTGAGGCAGTCGTCATGGGTGAAAATRCCGCTCTCGCTGACCAGCARGYGGCCKCCSGGCACCATCGGCGCCAGCCGTTCCGAGGTTTTAAGGCTGGTTTCGAATGTTCTCAGATTGCGGTTGTTGATGCCGATCAGCTGCGACGACAGCTTTACCGCGCGCAGCGTCTCGGCCTCGTCATGGACCTCGATCAGCGCATCCATGCCGAGTTCGAATGCCGTCGCTTCCAATTCGCTCGCCAGGCCATCATCGACGCTGGCCATGATGATCAGGATGGCATCAGCGCCCCAGGCGCGGGCCTCATAGACCTGATAGGGGTCGAACAGGAAATCCTTGCGCAGCGCGGGCAGGGCGACGGCTGCCCGTGCCTTGGTGAGAAATTCCGGGGCGCCCTGGAAGGACGGTGCATCGGTCAATACCGAAAGACAGGCGGCGCCGCCTTTCTCATAGGCCTGCGCCAATGCCGGTGGATCGAAATCGGCACGGATCAGCCCCTTGGACGGGCTTGCCTTCTTGATTTCGGCGATCAGGGCGAAGTTGCCCGACCTGCGCTTCGCCTCGAGTGCGGCGAGAAAGCCGCGCGGTGCGTCGGCGTCCTTCGCCCGCGCCTTGATCTCGGCCAGCGGCACGCGTGCCTTGGCAGCGGCGATCTCGTCGCGCTTGTAGGCCTCGATCTTGCGCAGAATGTCAGACACGGGTCACCCGTTTGAAATCTCGACCAGATGATCGAGTACCTGCAGTGCCCGGCCACTGTCGATGGCCTGCGCGGCGAGCGCGATGCCGTCACCAAGCGTCGTCGCCTTGCCCGCCACCACCAGTCCAGCGCCGGCATTCATCAGCACGGTGTCGCGATAGGCACCGGCAGCGCCGCCCAGCATATCGCGCAGGGCCTTGGCATTGTAAGCGGCGTCACCGCCGCGCAGCGCGTCCTTGGCATGGCGCTTCAGCCCGACCTCTTCCGGGGTCAGCGTGAAGCTGCGGATCTCGCCGCCAACCAGTTCGGCGACATGGGTCTCGCCGGTGGTGGTGATTTCGTCATAGCCGTCGCCATGGACGACCCATGCATGCTCTGTGCCCAGCGCCTTCAATGTCTCGGCCACTGGCATGATCCATTCCGGCAGGAACACACCGACCATCTGCCGCGTGACCCCGGCTGGATTGGAAAGCGGGCCGAGCAGGTTGAAGATGGTGCGGGTGCCGAGTTCGACGCGGGTCGGGCCGACATGTTTCATCGCCGGGTGGTGCGCGGGCGCGAACATGAAACCGACGCCGGCTTCGTGGATGCAGCGACCGATCGTTTCCGGCGGAATGTCGATCTTGACCCCGAGCGCGATCAGGACATCGGCGGCACCGGTCAGCGAGGACAGGCCGCGATTGCCGTGCTTGGCGACCGGGACACCGCTACCGGCGATGACGAAGGCCGACCCGGTCGAAATGTTGACGCTGTGGGAATTGTCGCCGCCCGTGCCGACGATATCGATCGCGCCGGCGGGCGCCTCGACGCGAAGCATCTTGGCGCGCATCGTGGCGACAGCGCCTGAAATCTCGCTCACTGTCTCGCCGCGCACGCGCAGCGCCATCAGGAAGCCGCCGATCTGCCCTGGGGTCGCGTCGCCCGACATGATGATGTCGAAGGCCTCGCGCGCTTCCTCAAAGGAAAGCGCACTGCCGCCCGCAACCTTGGCGATATGGGTTTTCAGCGCGCTCATCTTGTCGAGGCTTGGGCAACGGCGGCCTGGTCGACGCGGACGTCGTACTGCGTCTGCARCTGCGCYACCAACTGGTCGAGCAGATCGTCSGACATRCCGGAGGTGAAGGATTTCTGCGCRTCSKCCGGCACCGAGCTGGCATCGGCYCCGGCGGGYTCGAACACTTCSGCGACCTTGAACAGGATCTGYCCGTCGCCGGTGGGCGAGGGGATCAGKCCGGTSCCGCCTTCGCCGACGCCGAACATCACGGCAGCACCTTCCTTGCCGAAATCGGCATCGTCGGCTTCGCGCTTCAGGCCGCGCTTGGTCTGCTTCTCCAACTTGAGCTCGCCGGCGATGACGTCGAGCGTGGCGCCAGCCTTGAGCCGCTTTTCCAGTTCGTCCGCCTTGGCGGCAAGCCGCTTGGTCGTCTCCGCCGCCGTCCAGTCGGCCACGACCTTCTGGCGGACTTCATCCAGCGTTCGGTCGCGCGCCGGCGTGATCGAAGCAACCTCATAGAAGATGAAGCCGTTGTCAGCCGTGGTCAGCGCTTCGTTTTCGGTCTTGGGTTCGGCGTCAAACACCGCCTTGATCAGTTCCGGCGATTCCGGCAGGTCCTTGACGATGGAGCCGTCCGGCCTGAGGCCGCTGCGATCGATGGCGTCGAGGGTGATGTCCTTCAACTTCAGCTTGGCGGCCGCGTCGGCCAGCGAACTGCCGGAGGCGCGGGTGTCTTCGTAATTGTCGTGCACATCCAGAAGGATGCGGCTCGCCTCGCCCAGGGCCAGGTCCTTGCGGATCTGGTCGGAGACCTCAGTGAGTGGCTTGACCACCTCGGGCTTGATCTCGGTGACGCGCAGCAGCACCGGACCGAAGGTGCCCTGAACGACCTGGCTGACTTCATTGGCGTTGAGCGCGAAAGCGGCATCGGCAACCGCCTTGTCGGCGATCCTGTCCTTGGCGAGCGTGCCAAGCAGCGTGTCGGCCGGGGTCTTGCCTTCGGCGGTCACCAGCTTTTCGAAGGTGGCGCCGGCCTTGAGCGAATCAAGCGCTGCCTTGGCCGCATCCGGCGTCTTGAACACAAGCTGTTCGATGGTGCGCAATTCGGGCGTGGTGTAGCGGCCCTTGTTCTTGTTGTAGTCGTCGTTGACCTGTTGATCGGTAACGGCGGTCGGATCCGCGATGTCCACCGGCTCGAGGCGGACATAGGAGAATTTGCGGTATTCAGGTGCTGCGTAGGTTTTCTTGTTGGCCTCGAAATAGGCCTTAAGCACGCTGTCGCTCGGCGCCTCGATCGGCTCGACGAGCGTCTTTGGCAATTGCAGATAGTCGACGGTGCGATCCTCGCCGCGATAGAGCGCGACCGCCTTGAAGAAAGTGTCCGGAGCCTTGAGGCCGTCCGAGACCGCCTCGACGATCTGCTGGCGCACCGCCACCTGGGCGCGATTCTTCAGGTAATCTTCGGGCCGCATGCCGACCTGGCGCAGCATGTACTCGAATGTTCTTCTGTCGAACTGGCCGCCTGGGCCCTTGAACGCCGGATCCTCACGCGTCAGCTCGGCCAGCCGATCCTTGGACAGGCCGAGGCCAAGCTTGCGCGCCTGCTCGTCGAGAACGGCACCGGAGACGAGCTGCGACAGAACCGTGTTGTCGATGCCGAGCGCCTTTGCCTGTTCATGGGTGAGGCGCTGGCCGAACTGCTGCGACATGACAGCCAACTGGCGATCATAGGCGAGGCGATATTCGTTGATCGATACCTTGGTGCCACCCGCAGTAATCACCGAATCGTGGCCGGCAAAGCCGCCCATCAGCTTCCCGGAGATGCCCCAGGCGGCGAAACTGACCACCAACAGCGAAAGCAATGTCTTCGCGACCCAGGTACCCGCCGCGCTTCTCAATACACCAAGCATCGTTACTTCCGATTTATGCGCATTTTCGGATGCGCCGAGTTTGAAACAAGCGCAATAGCGCCCTTCCGGCCCACTGTCGATTGCTTTGTGGCCTGATTTTGGTAGTGAGGGCCAGAGCTTGATATTGCCCGGAGAAGCAGACCATGACGCCAGGAATTCGCCCGCTTGTCGCCGGCAACTGGAAAATGAACGGCACCAGCGCCTCCCTGAACGAGCTCAGGATGATCGGCAACGGCTTCATGAGCGGGCTCGACGCGGAGACCGAATCCCTGGTCTGCGTTCCCGCGACGCTGCTTTCCCATGCCGCGGAGATTCTGTCGCGCACGCCGGTCCATGCCGGCGGCGAGGATTGCCACACCAAGGAGAGCGGCGCCTACACCGGCTGCATCTCGGCCGAGATGCTGAAGGACGCCGGCGCCAGCCACGTCATTGTCGGCCATTCCGAATGCCGCGAACAACGCGGCGAGGACGATGCGACGGTCCAGGCCAAGGCCGCCGCCGCATGGCGTGCCGGGCTGGTGGCCATCGTTTGCATCGGCGAGACACAGCAACAGCGTGAAGCAGGCGCCACGCTCGACGTGCTGGCGCGCCAGGTCGCCGGCTCGGTGCCGCCGAGTGCCACGCCATCCAACACCATCATTGCCTATGAGCCGGTATGGGCGATCGGCACCGGCCTGACGCCGACCACCGCCGATGTGGCCGAAGCGCATGCGCATATCCGCGAAAAGCTGGCGGAAAAGCTCGGCGCCATCGCTGCCAAAATGCGCATTCTCTATGGCGGCTCGGTCAAGCCGTCCAACGCGGTGGAACTGCTGGGCGTCAGGAATGTCGATGGCGCGCTGGTCGGCGGCGCCAGCCTGAAAGCCGCTGATTTCCTCGGTATCGCCGAAGCCTATCGCAGCATTTCAGGCTGATATCCACGACAATGGACGGGGCTCATCCCGTCCAAATTCGTTGCAAAGGGCGCGTTGCTTCCCATATTCCGGCCACGGGCTTGGAAATGCCGTGAAAGCATTGTATTGAGCCGCCTCCAATTCACCGGTCGTGTCCGCGGCCGGGCAAGGCCTTGCCAGGATAAACTATGCAAACCGTACTGATCGTCATCCATCTCATGGTCGTGCTCGCCCTCGTCGGCGTGGTGCTGCTGCAACGCTCCGAAGGCGGTGGCCTTGGCATTGGTGGTGGATCGGGCTTCATGACGGCACGTGGCGCCGCCAACGCTTTGACGCGGGCGACGGCTATTCTGGCGGCGGCATTCTTCGTCACGTCGCTGACCTTGTCGATCATTGCCCGCTACGGCGAGAAGCCGATCGACATTCTCGACCGCGTTCCTGCGACTTCGGACGGCGCCGGCAAGGGCGTGCTCAACCAGTTGCCGGGCACGACGACCCCGGCGCCCGCCGGCACCACCACGCCGACGCCGCCGTCGGGCAATGGCGCGGCAACGACGCCTGCGCCGGCCGCTCCGGCCACCGCGCCCGCCTCTGGTGCGACGCCGCCGGCAAGCAACGGCACCAACACCGCGCCGGCCGCACCGCAGGTCCCGAACCAGTAACCTCTACTTTTCCAAGCCGCGATCTGTGATCGTTTGAACACAGTCGCGGCAAATGCTGCGCGATCACGAAGATTCGACGCCCAGTAGCGCGGTCCCACGCTTGAGGCGTCCGCGCTTATTCGACTATAGATTGCACGCGGCATTTTCGGTGTCCTTGGGGGACGCCGGGCGACGCCGTGGGCAACAAGCATTGAACGATCGGATCTTCGCCATGCAGCTTCGCAGCTTCATTTTCCTGGGACTTTGCGCCGCACTCGGCCTGAGTTCCCCGGCTTTCGCCGGTGTGCCGGCCAATATGGTCGCCAATCAGTCGGTCGACAGAAC